>JAYVGA010000020.1:0-2429 GCA_043772635.1 Chitinophagaceae bacterium | reverse complement strand
AGTACCGCTCCTTTCACTTTGGGGAAGGAGAAGGAGGATGGGGCTTATGAATTTATCATTACTCATATTACTGCCGTTACTTACTTCAATTGCAATATTGCTGGTAAAAAATACAAGCCAAGTAAAAAAGATAGCATTAGCAGGAGCTACGCTGCAATTTATTTTGGCCATTGCATTGTTATTTATTTTTAATAACATTTGCGCTGTATTGCCTGCTGCTCTTTCGTTATTAAAAATAAATAATAATGCAATGGCCAAAATAAATTGCAGCGTAGCTCCTGCCAATGCTATCTTTTTTACATGGCTTGTATTTTTTACCAGCAATATTGCAATTGCAGTAAGTAACGGCAGTAATATGAGTAATGATAAATTCATAAGCCCCATCCTCCTTCTCCTTCCCCAAAGTGAAAGGAGCGGTACTTTAAATTATTAATAAACATTTTATCTTCCATTTCAACTTTTATTTAATAATCATCAATGTTATATAAGCATATTATAATCGTACTCTTGCTCTGTTCTCCCCCTTCGGGGGAGTTAGTGGGGGCGCCATACATAAATAAACAGCACAGCCAAACCAATTACTCCTGCTAAAAAGTAAAAAGCATATTGCTGCACTTTGCCCGATTGAAATCTTTTTATTTTTTCTGAAATGGCCTGTGTTGCATTTCCAATTCCAATCATAGAAACATCTACTACATTTTTATCTATCCATGCTGCAGGCCTGCCAATTAAATTAAAAATTATTTTTTGGGTGATGAAAGTATATATCTCATCAATATAAAATTTATGATAAGCTGCTTTGTATAAGCCACCCAAGGATGCAGCAATTTTTTGCGGCATGTCGTTCTGTTTTTTGTACAACCATAAAGCGGTAAAAATTCCAATCAGTCCCAGCGCAACAGGAGTAATAGAAAATTGTAAATGAAAATTGCTTTCCAAAGCTTTTCCATCGGAACTAACAAAATGGCCGAAAGGAATAAAGCCTGCGACAGCAGCACCCACAGCCAACAGCAACAATGGCGTCAGCATAACAAAACCGCCTTCACCATGGCTTTCACCGTGAAGATGATGTTCCTTGTTCCAAAAAATTGTGAAGTATAAACGAAACATATAAAAAGCTGTAAGGCCAGATGTAATTAATGCTATACAATAAATAATTTGATTGTGCTGGTATGCAGCCAATAAAATTTCTTCTTTGCTAAAGAACCCTGCAAATGGCGGTATGCCTGCAATGGCCAGGCAGGCAATTAAAAAAGTTATATGTGTAATGGGCATATATTTTCTTAAGCCACCCATATCTTTCATTTCGTTGCTGTGAATAAAATGAATAACAGCACCTGCTCCGAGGAACAACAATGCTTTAAACATGGCATGCGTAAACAGGTGAAACATGGAGGCAGTAAAACCCAAACCGTTTTCCCCACCAAAGCCCGATACGCCTAAGGCAAACATCATAAAACCAATTTGCGACATGGTAGAATATGCCAGCACTCTTTTTATATCTGTTTGTGTGCAGGCAATAACTGCAGCAAATAATGCTGAAATAATACCAACATAAACTATCACTTCCAATGCGGGCGGCGACATGCTAAAAACAGGAAACAATCTTGCTACTAAAAATACACCCGCCACTACCATGGTGGCTGCATGTATTAATGCAGATACGGGTGTGGGGCCTTCCATGGCATCGGGCAACCATATATGTAAAGGAAACATGGCACTCTTGCCTGCGCCACCAATAAAAATTAAAACCAATCCCCATGTTAATGCAGAAACGCCGAGGAATGATGCAGCCACTGCCGATTGAAATTCTGGAGCAGCAGTAGATGTTAACCTTTCTATTAAAGTATTAAAATCTAAAGTGCCCGAATAAAAAGAGAGTACTAATATGCCAATCAAAAATCCAAGGTCTGCAAAACGTGTAACGATAAATGCTTTCTTGCATGCAGCTACAGCACTGGGCCTGTCGTAATAATACCCGATTAATAAGAAAGAAGAAACGCCTACCAGTTCCCAGAAAATATATAGTTGAAAAATATTGGAAGAGATAACAAGGCCCAGCATAGAAAAAGTAAATAGCCCGAGAAAAGCATAATAAGTAGGAAATCTTTCTTCCCCCTTCATGTAGGCCAAACTATAAATATGCACCATCAGCGAAATAAAAGTTACCACCAGCAGCATCATTACAGAAATAGGATCGAGCAGTATGCCCATATCAATAGAAAGGCCAGGAGAAAATTGCAGCCATGTATATTTTAATGGCACCAGCTTTTGATACACGCCATTTATTTTTCCGTACTCAAAGAAATAACCCCAGGCTGTGTAAAGGGTAAGTGCGGTAGATACCAATAATAAACCTGTACCGATAATACCGGAACTGTTTTTAAAATGTTTTCTGCCGAATATTCCCAACAGGATAAATCCTGCCA
>JAYVGA010000019.1:0-15815 GCA_043772635.1 Chitinophagaceae bacterium | reverse complement strand
CACTGCATCAAGGCATACCACGGCAAATCCTGTTCCCACGCACATCATTACATTGGTATGATAAATTTCATTTCCTGTTTTATCTATGGCATTAAAAAGAACAGGGCTGTATTTATATTCTGTACAAAATTTTTTAAACAGCTCTTCATCTGTTCTTTTAGATGCACAGGCATAAATTATTTTGTATTCATGATCTATAATCATACTACCTGTGCCTTCTAAAAAGGCATAATCTTTTTCATAATGGCTCCAGTCTGTTATTTTATTAATGCCTGTTTTATTTTTGATGATTTCAATAAGCTCCGGCCTTTTTTCCTGCCGCCGGTTTTTTGCAAACATGGGAAAAATATGAATGCTGCCACTGCTACAGCTAAACCAGTTGTTTGGAAAAATGGCATCAGGTTTTTCAGGCAATGGGGTATCTTCTAAAACCAATACCTGTACCCCATGGCTGCGCAGCAGCAGTACCATGGCATCAAACTGCTGCAATGCAAAAGCCTGCAACTGTTTATTACTTTTTTGAGAACTGTGTTGAAAAAAATTATTAGCCGCCGTTTCTTCATTAAAGCCAAATGCAGCCGGCCTTACCATGACTATTGTATGCGTACACTGCATTATTGATTTGTAAATATTTTATCTATTTTGCCGGCAAGCTTGTGATCTTTTTCTGTAACAATATCTCCTGCATCATGGGTGTTTAGCCATACCTCTACCTTGTTGTACACATTGGTCCACAGCGGGTGATGGTTCATCTTTTCTGCAGCAAGTGCCACTCTTGTCATAAATGCAAAAGCTTCAGAAAAATCGGCAAATTCAAATTTGCGGTAGAGCGTGTTTTTTTCTTCTTTCCACATAAAAAATAATTTATAATTTTTAAATTAATAATGTAAGAACCTCTTAAACCGTTGGAACCCTTGAAACCTTTGAAACACCTTTTAATTAAAGTATAAGGTGTTGTTTATGCTTTATCTTTTCATTGGTCATCTCGTTTACCAGTTGTACCGATGGAATGAGCTTAATGCTTTGTGCTAATATTTTTAAAGCGTCTTTATCAAGCTCATCGCCTTTTATGAGCCATAAAAAATCCAGGTGTTTAAATTCGGGCAGCAGGTATTCTCCGTCGTTTTGATTATTGTATAAAAAATGAATGGTGCTGCAGCCCGGCTCATTAAATTCATATACCGAAAAAAAATAGTTGCGGCTTTTTTTACGCAGTTGTATTTCCAGGCTGTTGTTTATCCTGAAATTAAAACCCAGTTTCTGATTTATATGCCAGGTAAAAAGATAGTCTTTTACCGGCGATACAATGCCCATGAGAAAACTGTTCTCAAAAAATTCTTCGGCTATGCTTTCGTTATCTATTTTAAGTTTCATAAAAGCCCCTTGCCCCCTTGCCCCTAAGTATTTCGGGGTAGAAGGGAACTTTATTTTAAGGTTAAATCAATTGTAATTATTTAAAAAACGACGGGCAATATTAATTCTTTATCTCCTCTTTTTATTTTTACATTGGTAGTTTGTCCTTTGTCAAATTTTCCCAATGCTTTCATATATTCTTCCACATCTGCTGTTGCATGTTCGCCCAGCTGCAAAATAATATCGCCTTTTAATATGCCGGCTTTTTCTGCAGGCCTGCCGCTGCTTACTCCATCTACATACACACCAGGCCCGGCAAAAGTATAGTCGGGCATAATGCCAAGGGTTACTTTAAAACTGTTTCTGCTCATACTTACTTCTCTTGTTTTTGCAAAAGCAAGTTTTGGCTTATCATCTGCAGCAGTTAAAATATTTTTGATGTATGAAATTATTTGCAGCATTCCATTGTAATTAATTTTATCCGCATCATCAGATGGTTTATGGTAATCGCTATGGGTGCCGGTAAAGAAAAACAATACCGGGATATCTTTACGGTAAAAGGAAGTATGATCGCTGGGCCCAGTGCCACTGCTGTCTAATTTTATTTTTAAATAAGGGTTATCTGTTTTAATCAGTTCTCCCCAGGTGGGCGATGTTCCATAACCACCAATATTAATGCTTTTGCTGCTGTCATTTAGCCTGCCTACCATATCCATATTAATCATATAATTTATGCCGGTAAAAGGTATGCTGCTGTGCTCTGTAAAATATTTAGATCCAAACAGGCCCAGTTCTTCGCCAGAAAAAGCAATCAATAAATAATTATATTTTTTAAGCGTTGATTTTTTTATCCATTTACCCAGTTCAATAAGTGTGGCGCTGCCGCTTGCATTATCATCGGCACCATTATGTATCATGAGCGTGGCACCGGTGTACATAGAATTTTTATCTTCTCCATATCCCAGGTGATCGTAATGCGCTCCAAGTACGATGGTAGAAGCTGCTTTATTATCAATATATCCCAGCACATTGTGGCCGTTTCTATTTTCTTTGGCGCTTACTTCAAAAGCCTGCAGGTAACTGCCCCTATCGCCATATGGCAAAAGCCCTGCTTTTTTAAATTGTTTGCTTATATATTCGTAAGCCAGTTTTTCCCCGGCTGTTCCTGTGCGTCTTCCTTCCAGTTTATCATCTGCCAAAAAGCGTACAGATTTTTGTAAACCCGCAAGTATTTTTTTATCAGGCTTACCCTGTTGCGCAGCAGCTGTGGCCACAGTAAAGAAGAGGAGTAAAAATAAGTATTGCATAAAATTCTTTGATTGCGCCTCAAAGTTAATCAACAGCGGGTTTTAAAAAAGCAATTAGTTTTCCGTATTGCGGGTGGCAACTTTCTTAAATCGTAAATGTGTTTCATTGGTTAATGTTATTTTCGTGCCCTATAAAAAATGGGCCCATATTACAATTAGTGAGTATAAAAACAAACATAGCTTTAGTAGGAAATCCTAACAGTGGCAAATCTTCACTCTTTAATGTGCTCACCGGGCTTAATCAAAAGGTGGGTAATTTTCCGGGGGTAACGGTAGATAAGAAAACAGGCATATCCAATATTTCTGAAAACTGCAGAGCAATGCTTATTGATTTGCCGGGCACTTACAGTTTATATCCACGCCGGCAAGATGAATGGGTGTCCTATAAAGTGTTGCTGCACCAGGATAAAGAACTAAAGGCAGATATGGTGGTGCTGGTAGCAGATGCAAGCAATCTTAAAAGAAATTTATTATTCTGCACACAAATTATTGATCTTAAAATTCCGGTAGTAATTGCCTTAAGCATGATGGACCTGGCCAGGCAAAAGGGAATTAAAATTGATATTCCCGGTTTGGAGAGAGAGCTGGGCGTACCAATAGTGGCTATTAACCCAAGAAAAAATAAAGGCATAGCAGCATTAAAAAAAACGATACAATTAACGGCAGAAAATATTCAGAACAGCCCTCCAAGAAATTTTATAGAGTCTGCGGCATTTGCACCAGGAGCTGTGCAGGAATTAAAAAACATGTTTCCGGGCATCAGCAGTTATAAAGCCATCCATTACCTTATTAACCACGAAAATTTTTTACTGAATGATAAAGAACAGCAGGCAGTAGAAGCTATTGAAGAAAAAAATAAATTTAATCCTACCCGTACCCAGGCAGAAGAAATTATGCAGCGCTATGCACGCATAAAGCAGATTATGCAAAACACCGTGGTAGAAGAAGGCCCTTTGCAAAAATCGCTTTTTACAGAAAAGCTGGATAATATTTTGATGCATCGTTTATGGGGCTATGTAATAATGTTGGCAGTTTTGTTTCTCCTTTTTCAAAGTATTTTTTGGGTGGCGCAATACCCCATGGATGCTATAGAGTGGAGTTTTGGCAAAATGGCTTTATGGTTTTCTGCAGTATTACCGGCAGGATGGGTAAGCGATCTTTTTATAAATGGAATACTTGCTGGCCTGAGCGGAATTTTTTTATTTGTACCACAAATCATGATCTTGTTTGGCCTTATAACCTTGCTGGAAGATTCAGGGTATATGGCCCGTATAAGTTTTCTTACAGATAAGCTGATGCGCAAAGTAGGGCTAAACGGAAAAAGTGTAATGCCTATGATAAGCGGGTTTGCATGTGCTGTGCCTGCAATTATGAGTGCACGCAATATTGAAAATGCAAAAGAACGCCTGCTTACCATTATGATTACGCCGCTTATGAGCTGCAGTGCAAGGCTGCCGGTGTATACTATTTTAATTGCCCTGGTAATTCCGCATAAAATTTATTTAGGCTTTATAGGGCTACAGGGTTTGGTAATGATGGGCCTGTACATGATGGGCACCGTAATGGCATTAATTGTAGCATGGGTAATGAAGTGGTTTATTAAAAGTAAAGAACGCAGTTTTTTTATACTGGAATTGCCTGTGTACCGCAGCCCCCGCTGGAAAAATGCAGGGGTTACCATGGTGCAAAAAGCAAAAATATTTGTAATGGATGCCGGCAAGGTAATTATGTTTATCAGCCTGCTGTTATGGGGATTGAGCAGTTATGGCCCATCCAGAAAAATGAAAGCAGTTTCTGTAAAATATGATACGATGCTGCTGGCCAATCCCGCCAACGAAGCAGAAATAACCAAACTGCGCAAAACAGAAGAGCTGCAAAATTCTTATGCAGGCATACTGGGTAAAAGTATAGAACCTGTAATAGCTCCACTTGGGTTTGACTGGAAAATAGGGATTGCATTAATTACTTCTTTTGCAGCAAGAGAAGTTTTTGTGGGCACCATGGCTACTTTGTACAGCGTGGGCGAAGGCGAAACTGAAAATACGCTGCGCCAAAAAATGGCTGCGGCTGTAAGAACAGATGGCAGCAAAGTATATAACCTGGCCGCAGGTTTATCTTTACTTATTTTTTATGTACTGGCCATGCAGTGTATGAGCACACTTGCTGTAGTAAAAAGAGAAACCCGCAGCTGGAAATGGCCTGCCATTCAGTTTGCATATATGACTGCCCTGGCATATGGAATGAGCTGGGTGGTGTATATGATATTTAAATAAAAAACCGGTTCTTCAGAACCGGCCGATATCTCTTTAAATTATTTTAAAATTTGCAAGTCTCCACGTAATAGGAAGTTAGAGCGGCTGTTACCAATCTACCGAATACTTAATGTTATTAAGCACCTGCGGGTATATTTTTCTATACAGCTCTTCTAAAACTTCTTCTCTTCTTGGGGTATAAAAATTATTGTTATTAATAAGTTCCCAATCTGCAGAAGTAAGTGCCCTGCTATCGCCACTGTAACTGGCCCGTTCTTCCTGCCAGCTGTAGTTTTCGTTAAAGCTTCTGTTGCTGATGGTTCGGGGTGTAACAATATCTCTTATTAAAACTTCCATATCGGCCCGGGCAGTAAAACTCATGCGGGTTATATTCAAGGTAGCAGTTACTGTTTTGTATACAGGCCTTCCGGAAGTATCGGTACCTGTTTGAACCTGCTGACTCCTGTTTCTGCGGTAAGTATATCTTGCCGGCTGTGGCATATCCATATTTCTTATGCGGATATCAACTAACCAGTCTGGTTTAATATTTTGTCTTTGTGCTTCCCAATCGCTGTAAAATCTTGCGGCATAATTGCTGTTATTATTAGTGTAAGAAAGATCTCTTACAAGTGTGCGTTGAAAATATTCGTTGCTGTAATTTAAACCAGAACTTCCCCAGCCGGTATTAGAAAAAAAACTGTTGTCCTGCAATGGATTTATAACCACATCTACAATGGCATTTTCATAAGCCTCATTCATTTTGGCAGCAGCATCTTTGTAACCTGGTATATATTTATCTGCTTTCTTAAAATAGCTGTAGGCTTTTTTTGCATTGTCTCTGCCGTTTTTTACAAGATAAGTTTCGGCTTGAGTATAATATTCATCTGCCGCAGCCTGTTTGTTTTCCAGCAGTTGTGTGCCAAAATTTTGTGGTGTTACCAGTTTAAAAGCTGTTGATGAATTAATAATGTTATTATAAACGTCCTGCAGTTGGTTATACTCAGCAATAATTTTATCCCAGCGTGCAGGATCGCTGCCGGTTTTGTAACTATTAATTTTTGCCTGACGGCTTTTAAGAATATTTGCGTAGAGCACAGGAACAGCCTGAGTTGCATCTGCATCAGACACATTTTTAATTAATTTTTTTACGGCATCTGCCAGGGCTTTGTCTTCATCGCCTCTTTCTAAATAACTTTTACTGCTGCCGCAAGCTGTGAGCAGCGTGGCTAAAAAAAGTATTTGTAAAATTCGTTTCATGGTTTATGGTTTTATGTAAACAATAGATTCAAAGCAAATACCAGTTTCTGCAAATCAATCTTTAAAATTTTTACTTATATATTATTTAACAGCATGTATAAGCTATTAACAAATGATGCCGCCCATCAATTATAATTACCATCTATCTAAAAATAAAAAATATTTTTTTACCATGAAATTAATGAAACACAATACAGTATTGCGTTTAGGTAATAACATACATCTGCCAACTGCCAGCTACTTTAAAATAAATGGTATTATGTGTTGCATAGTACTAAAATACTATTATCTTTGTTATGTCAACGGGAAAAAGGAAAGGAAAAATGGTTAGATGGAAAACACCGAACACCCACTTACTGTTTACCAACTCCCCAACCTTTTGAAAAGTATAGCCATGAATAAATTATTTTTTGCAAAGATCCCCGATACCAGCACTTCTTTAAAAAAAATGCTGCACCGGGGTAAAAACTGAAAGCCATGAATATTGATAACACAGCAAGCCAGATGCGAAAAGGGGTATTGGAGTTTTGCATTTTATCGGTAATAAAGCAGGGAGAAGCTTATCCCTCAGATATTATTGATAAAATGAAAGCAGCAAACCTCAACATTTTTGAAGGTACACTTTACCCCTTGCTCACCAGGCTAAAAAATGCAGAGCTGCTTACATACAGGTGGGTAGAAAGTAACAGCGGGCCGCCAAGAAAATACTTTTTGCTCACAGAAAAAGGGGCAAAATTTTACGACGAACTGGAAGCCACCTGGAATGAACTGGCCAATGCAGTGCAGGCGCTAACAGCAAAACCTTAAAACAACCAATAACTACCAAAATAAAGTATAGCCATGCTTTTTGGTACAACTTCAACTCACCGAAACAACATTTAGCCATGATTTTTTCCCCACAAGGGTTGCAAATCTGACAAAAAAACTCAATTATTACGTCATGAAACAAGTAATAAACATCAACTTCCAGGGGCAGGTAGTTCCTATAGAAGTTACCGCTTTTGATATTTTAAAACAATATACCGAAAGCCTGAACCGGTATTTTGCCAACGAAGAAGGTAAAGAAGAAATTATTAATGATATAGAAAACCGTATAGGCGAACTTTTTCAGGAGCGGCTTAAAACAGGAGCCACCTGTATTACCGATGATGATGTAAATGCTATTATTAAAAGTATGGGCCGCCCCGAAGAATTTGAAGGCGGAGAGGATACTTCCGGCAGCGACCAGGGAAATACCAGCGCAGCATCTACTATTTATACTCAAACTGCAACAGGACCAAAACGCCTTTACCGCAGCGAAAACAGTAAAGTACTGGGTGGTGTGTGTAGTGGTATTGCTAACTATATGGGAATGGATGTGGTAGTAGTTCGTGTAATTTTTGTAGTACTGTTTGGCGCATTATTTATTCCTTACCTGGTATTATGGATAGCTGTACCAAGTTCTGCAACTGTTGTAATTGGAAGCCCACGCAAAAAGTTTTTCAGAGATACAGATGATAAACTAATTGCGGGTGTGTGCAGTGGTATTGCAAATTATTTTGGAATAAATGTGTGGATACCAAGAGTACTGTTTCTACTGCCCTTTTTAAGTTTTTTTTCCCGCTGGGGTAATTGGGGCGATTTTCCTGATTTTTTCAGATTCAGTTTTAGCCCTGGCGCTTTAATTATTTATATCATTCTGTGGCTGGTAATACCAGAGGCAAATACCACTGCCGAAAAACTGGAAATGAAAGGCGAGAAAGTAGATATGAATACCATCAAAAATTCTGTGATGGAAGAAATGAAAGGCATGCAGGAGCGTGCACAAAAATTTGGATCAGAAGCAAAAACATTTGCAGAAGAAAAAGGAAAAGTAATTGGTGCCGAAATGGCTCCTTTGGCAAAGCGCAGCAGCAGGGGGCTGGGAGATATTATAGTACTGTTGTTTAAAATATTTGCTTACTTCATTATTGGATGTATAGGCTTTAGTTTAGTAGTAGCATTATTTGGGTTTGGCATTGTATCTATAGGGATGTTTCCGGTTAAAGATTTTGTATTAACAGATGGATGGCAGAATGCATTTGCATGGGGCACGTTAATTTTCTTTATAGCCGTTCCTATTATTGGCATAATTACCTGGGTAATACGCAGGCTGGCAAAAATAAAAACCAACCGTAAACTCCTGCGCTCTTCTTTTATTGCTATGTGGATACTGGGACTGATTTGTTTTGTAGGTTTAATTGTTTCTGTGGGCAGAGATTTTCGCAGCACCAGTACCATTAACGAAGATGCCATTACCCTTACCAATGCAGCAGTAAACAAACTGGAGGTTACCACACTTACGCCAGAAAAAAAGTACTATCGTAACCAGTGGTTTAGGATGGAACCTTTTTCTGCCATTGAAGAAGATACCGCTTATGTGGGTAATGTAAATATTCACATCATAAAATCGCCAAACGATAGCTTTAAAGTAACCCTGCTTAAACTGGCCAATGGGCACAACAGGCGCAGCGCCGATACCATGGCATCTACCATACAGTTTAATGCTTACCAGTCAGACTCTTTGCTGGTAATAGACAGGGGAATACCCATAAATAAAACCAATAAATTCCGCAACCAGCGGGTAATTATTACCATTTATGTGCCGGTAGGAAAACAGATAAGAATTAACGAAAACACTGGCTGGGGCAATCATATAGAAGTAAATGGCCCCTGGAACAACGACTGGAACCTGCAGATGGACGATGTAGAACAGGGTTGGGATAAAAATGTAAATTATATTATGAGAGCAGATGGATTGTACTCCCTGGATGGCGAAGCTGCCGACGAATGGAAGAATGATAAAAAAACTAAAATAGATAAAAACGGTATTGATATAAGAGATGGTAAAACAAGGGTAAGGATAAATGAAAACGGCATACAGGTAGATGAAGGGGATGATGATAATTACCGCTACGAAAATGAGCGTCATCAAAAAACAATAGATTCTATTAAAACAAAAGTAGAAACCAACCAGCAACGCTTAAAAGATTCATTGCAAAAAGTAAAAGATAAAACAGATGAGGAATTAAAAAAACTGGGAACCAAACAGACTGGTGCAGCGTCGGCAACAGATAACGATGATTTTATTTTGCCGGTGTATAACCCGATGATGATGTTATTGAACAAATAAAGAAGTTTCAATAGTTGAGTTGAAGTTGAAGCAAAAAAAAATCCTGCCGCAAGGCGGGATTTTTTATGGACAGTTTTTATCAATGATCAATACTGTATAATTAAATAATCTGCGCCATTGCTTACTCTTGAGTAAGTTTATTTTACATTTGCCAACCATTCATTCCTTTCAATTTAATCTTTATCAATTATCACTTAATGAAAAATACACCCTTCACTCAAAAACATATTGCGCTTGGAGCTAAAATGGCTGAGTTTGCAGGATATAATATGCCCATTTCTTATACCGGTATTAATGATGAGCATGCGGCTGTGCGCAACAATGCCGGCGTGTTTGATGTGAGCCATATGGGCGAATTTATTTTAAAAGGAGAAGGTGCGCTGGACTTAATTCAAAGCATTACCAGTAACGATGCCGCCAAGCTTACAGCGGGCAAAGCACAATACAGTTGCCTGCCAAACAATGAGGGCGGCATTGTAGATGATCTGCTGGTGTATTGTATGGAAGAAAATAAAGTGTATATGCTGGTAGTAAATGCAGGGAATATTGATAAGGACTGGAAATGGATTCAGGAACATAATACTGCAAAAGTAGAAATGCATAATATCTCCGATAAAACCTGCCTGCTGGCCATACAGGGTCCTGATGCAACTAAAATTCTGCAGCCGTTAACGGATATGGATATTCTTAATTTAAAATATTACACTTTTACCAAAGGGCTTTTTGCAGATGTAGAAAATGTGTTGGTAAGTGCCACAGGTTATACCGGTGCAGGCGGTGTAGAAATTTATTTTGAAGACAGCAACGGCGCTGCAGATAAAATATGGGAGGCTATTTTTAAAGCA
This sequence comes from Chitinophagaceae bacterium, assembly GCA_043772635.1. Lineage (GTDB taxonomy): Bacteria > Bacteroidota > Bacteroidia > Chitinophagales > Chitinophagaceae > Ferruginibacter. Next base: position 5,650 of record JAYVGA010000019.1, on the reverse strand, counting down.
GGCCAGGTACAGGGTATAAAAGCTATTGGCCTTGGGGCAAGAGATACCTTAAGACTGGAAATGGGTTTTTGTTTATATGGCAATGATATAGATGATACCACATCGCCCATAGAAGCCGGGCTGGGCTGGATTACAAAATTTACCAAAGACTTTACATCAAAAGCCATTTTTGAAAAACAAAAAGCCAATGGCCCTGCAAAAAAATTAGTGGGGTTTCAAATGCTGGAAAAAGGTATTGCCCGCCACGGTTATGATATAAAAGATTTTGATGGCGCAATAATCGGTCGGGTAACATCGGGCACACAATCGCCTACACTGGGCAAAGCTATTGGTATGGGTTATGTAGATACAAGCTGTGCAGCCATAGGGTCTGCAATATTTGTGTCGGTACGCAATACTTTATTAAAAGCAGAAGTGGTAAAAATTCCTTTTGTATAAATTTTTTAATACAATTCTTTGGAAGAGATATTTATTACTACACAAATTAACTGCTCACCACAAATTGTTTTTGATCTTAGCAGAAGCATCAATCTACACCTGGTGTCTACAGCAAAAACCGGCGAAGAAGCTGTAGCAGGAGTTACCAACGGATTGATAAATATTGATGAAGAAGTAACCTGGAAAGCCAGGCATCTTTTTAAAACGAGATTTTTTACATCCCGGATAACGGACATGCAGCCGCCTTTATATTTTAAAGATGAAATGCAGAAAGGCGATTTTAAAAAATTTATACACGAACATTTTTTTAATCAAAATGAAGCAGGTACTTTGATGAAGGATAAAATATTGCTGCAGTCGCCATATGGACTTGCAGGAAAACTGGCAGATAAAGTATTTTTAAAAAACTATATCCGGAATTTTTTAATAGAAAGAAACGCCATTATAAAATATTATGCAGAAACAGGCGAATGGAAAAAAATTTTACAGCACACATGACTAACAACACAAAACCTTTACTATACACCTGCCTCTCCCCGGCATTGCTGCACCTGTATGATGTGAGCAGCAGCATTGTAGTTATAATAGATGTACTGAGGGCTACAAGTACCATAGCCACTGCATTGCACAACGGAGCCAAAGCCATTGTGCCGGTAGATAGTGTGGCAGAATGCATAAGACTTGGCAAGCAGATAGAAGCGATTACTGCCGGCGAAAGAGACGGGCAGGTGGCAGAAGGCCTGCAATATGGCAACTCTCCGTTTGAATACCCGGAGTCTTTTGTAAAAGGTAAAACCCTGGTATTAACAACCACCAATGGCACCAAGCTGCTGCATATGGCGCTGGATAAAGGTGCAAAGGAAATCATCACAGGATCTTTTCCCAACCTGGATGCGGTGTGCTGGCATCTTATAAAAAAAAATCAACCGGTGGTACTGGCCTGCGCTGCATGGAAAGATAAAATGAATATTGAGGATACACTTTTTGCCGGGGCTTTAATTCAAACCATCCAGGAGCATTTCAGCATTCAGTGCGACTCCTCACAAATAGCCCTTACATTGTACAAAACGGCACAAAACGATTTATATAAGTTTATGAAAGAGCACAATGCCTCCCATTATCACCGGCTCAGCAACTTTGGCCTGGAAAAAGATATCCGTTATTGCCTTACCCCCGGCGGTGCAGATGTATTGCCTTTGTACAGAGATGGGAAGCTTACAGTTACATCTATATAAGTTATGCTTTGATATTTGATATCGGATATGGCAAATGCGGCTTACATAATTTAGCGTGCCCTGAAACCTCTTAAACCTTTTAAACCTCTGAAACCTTTCAAACTCATTAAACCCCTTAAAAATCTTTTCTTCTCATCACCAACCCTTATCTTTTTTCCTTTACTTTTGCAAATTGCCCTCTTCTGAACAGCGTGGCATAACCGCTTACTAATACGAACAGGTGTAATGAATCATTTAACTAAAACATTTTCAATTGGCATTACCCCACCTAATCAAGCATGTTTATAATAATGGTACAGATGAAGTGATTCGCCGTGGAAAAAAAATTCACGCACTTGGTTATGTAGAAATGGTAGAGCATGATGAACTCATGGGCACCATTGTGTTCAGGGTTAAAGATGATGTGTACAATACTTTTTACAAAGTATATATTCAAAAATATGCCGATGCAAAACTGATATCTCTCCGCTGCACCTGCCCATACAACCTGGGAGAAATTTGCCGGCACGAATCGGCGGCACTGTTTCGCCTGCAGGATATGGTAGATAAGAATATGCTCATGAGCAGTGCCATACAGTACAGCCAGCGGCATACCGTGGCCAAAATGAAACATATTGATTTAAAGATGATCAAAATGCTTTCTTCTCCCGCCATTTACCAGGAGGCAGAAACCATACTGCGTGCCACCAAAGCCACTATTATTAAAGCTGCCGATGAACGGGTAGAGGCAGAACTGGTATATAACGGGGAGCATTACCCGCTGGTAATTCAAAAAAACGACGAAAGAAATTTTGATACTTCCTGCAGTTGTGCAGAAGCCATGCACCCTTTGTGCGAACACAAAACCGTATTGTTTCTTCAATTGCTTAATGCCCATGGGGCCAATTATTTTGACAGTATCCGTAATATGGATAAAGAAAAAAATAAACTACTGCAGATATATGGGTATAGCCTTGAGGATGATCTGGCAGGAAAATTTGAATTCATATACAAAGAAGGGAAACCTTTTTTAAAATTGCTGGATGCTTCAATAAAAAGAGTGGCAGCCCCGGTTAGCACCAGTTCTTATACGCCTCTGCCAGAAATGCTGCCAGTGGCTGCTGCGCCCGTTCCGGAGGTTATGCTGGCCGATACTAAAAATATACGCCTTGGGCTGGTGTTTAATTTTAATGCAAAAACATACCCCGGGTTTAATGTAGATACCCTGCAGGGAGAAGCAGATGAAACAGGCAGGCACTATGTGAGCAAAACAGAAAAGCTGGATCTTACCAAATTTGTAAATACCGAGGTTTTTAACGAAGCCGATAAACAGTTATTTCAACAGGCAAGAAAATTACAGGAAAGCGAAGTAAACAAATACCTAAACCGCAACTCTCCCTTTAGCGGTATATGGGAAAATATTATTCATACAGAGGGAGATGAACTTCCGGAAGAAACCAAGGCCCTCATATCAGAATATCTTCACCCCAAATTAAAAAAAGTATTCGAAGAGCAGGCCGGCAACCCCTATGTTTTTACCCTGCCTTTTACCAAAACTTTTAGAACAGCCCACCTGGTAAATACTGAACTGAGTGATGAGTTTATTTCTCCCGTATTTAAAATAGTGGCCAATAATAGCCATTTTGAAATTGTATGCATGGTAAAACTGCAGGGGCAGTTAATATCCTTTAGCGAAAATGAGTGCAACAGCAGTCTGCTGTTTAAATATAACGAAGTGCTTTACCTGTGGAGAAAACCTGAAGATGTGCTGCAGGCAGAAAAATTTATACGTGACGGAAACATACAACTGAGCAAAGCCAACTGGGCAGAAAAAATGCAAAAAGTAATTTTGCCCCTTACCAAAGAGTACCAGGTAGAGTTTGATAAAAGTTTAATTACCGAAATAAAAGATACTACTCCCGATGTAAAACTAATGCTGCAGGAAAAAGGAGATTACCTGTTGTTTCAACCCATTTTTAATTACAGCGGCTACGATACCAGGCTTACAGATAAAGACACCATTACCATACCCGATGGCGATAAACTTTTGGTTATACATAGAAATACAGCGGCCGAGCAGGCTTTTGTAACCAAACTGGATACCCTGCATTCTATGTTTATAAACCAGGCAGATACGGGTAGCCTTGCACTGCGGGGTGCAGATGTGTTGCGCAATAACTGGTTCTTTTTGTTTATTGATGCCATGAAGGAAATGAAGATTTCTGTGTATGGCTTTGAGGCATTAAAAAATTTCCGTTTCAATACAGCAAGACCCAGCACCCATATTCATGTAAGCAGCGGGCTGGATTGGTTTGATGCTAAAATAGAAATTGAATTTGGAAAAGAGCGGGTAGGCATTGCCGATATTAAGAAGGCGCTGGCAGGTAAGCAGTCTTTTGTGCAGCTCAATGATGGTACACTGGGCATACTGCCCGATGAATGGCTTAAACGTTATGCCCTTTTATTTAAAGTGGGCGAAGGCAGAACAGATAAGTTGCGCCTGAGCAAATACCATATGAGTGTGATAGATGAGCTGTATGAAAACCGGGATGAAACAGAACTGAGCTTTGCACTTGATGAAAAATTTGAACGCCTGAAAGAATTTAAAAATATACCGGAAATAGCAGCCCCGGCAGAAGTGGCCGGCATCCTGCGTCCCTACCAGTTATCAGGTTTTCAATGGCTCAGCTATCTAAACGATGTGGGCTGGGGCGGTATACTGGCAGATGATATGGGTTTGGGTAAAACCGTGCAGGCGCTTACCATGCTGGATTATTATAAAAGTACCAATGGGGGTCTTAAAGCCATCGTTGTTTGCCCCACCACACTTATATACAACTGGCAAAACGAGGTAAAGAAATTTACACCTTCTCTTACTTATCATATTCATCATGGCAGTGCACGCAGCAGAAGTGCAGAAGAACTGAGCAATCATAATATCATCATCACTACTTATGGCACTTTGCGCAGCGATATACAATTGCTGCTTAAAGTATTTTTTGATTATGTAATACTGGATGAAAGCCAGGCTATCAAAAATCCTTCCTCTAAAGTTACCAAAGCAGCTTCGCTGCTCTCTGCAAAAAACCGGGTATGCATGAGCGGTACCCCATTGCAGAATAACACTTTTGATATTTTTGCCCAAATGAATTTTCTTAACCCCGGTTTGCTGGGAAGCATGGAGTTTTTTAGAAACGAATTTGCTACACCCATAGATAAGTTTGGAGAACAGGAACAAAAAGATCACCTGCGAAAATTACTGTTTCCATTTATTTTGCGCCGCACTAAAGAACAGGTGGCCAAAGACCTGCCGGAAAAAACAGAAACTATCCTGTTTTGTGAAATGGAAAAAGAACAGCGTAAAATTTACGATGCCTACCGCAACAGTTACAGGGATAAAATTATGGGAACAATAGACGACCAGGGTATTGATAAATCTCAGCTCACCATTTTGCAGGGGCTTATGAAGCTGCGGCAAATATGCGACAGCCCGGCTATTTTAAACGAAGAGGAAAAATATCCCAATCATTCTATTAAACTGGATGAACTGACGAGAGAAATTGCCGAAAATATTGGTGATCATAAAGCCCTTGTGTTTAGCCAGTTCCTGGGTATGCTTGCCCTTATAAAGGCAAAACTAAAAGAACAGGAAATTCCTTTTGAATATTTTGATGGCAGCACATCGGCACCCGACAGAGAAAAAGCCATACAGAATTTCCAAAACAATACTGAGTGCCGAGTGTTTTTAATATCACTAAAAGCCGGTGGTGTGGGGCTTAACCTTACCGCTGCAGATTATGTGTATATTGTGGACCCTTGGTGGAACCCCGCTGTGGAGCAGCAAGCCATAGATCGTACGCACCGTATTGGGCAAACAAAAAATATTTTTGCCTACCGTATGATTTGTATTGATACCATTGAAGATAAAATTTTACAACTTCAGGAGCGTAAGAAAATTTTAGCCAAAGAGCTGATTGCCGATGATGCTAATTTTGTAA
>JAYVGA010000018.1:0-3365 GCA_043772635.1 Chitinophagaceae bacterium | reverse complement strand
CGCTGCGTGGTCTTATGACCAGCAGCGAACCGCCATGCACAAAGCAACAAAATAAAAATAGTAAACCATCAGTCTGTTTAAAAAGCTGTTAATGTATTTGCAATTATAACCAGCTTAATATTTTTTTATAAAAAATGATCGTTGCTTTGAGTGATGAACAGTGGTTATTTTATGAAATACTTTTTCTTTATTATTTTTTTATTTTCTTTTCACTTTACCCATGCACAGTTTAGCAGTAATGTGTACTGGACGGAGCAAACCAGCATGCCCTCATCTGAAATTATTTATTATAATGTGCAGCACTCACTGCTGTGGAAAGACTTTAAAGGTATACCTGATGAAACGGGCAGGGCTGTGGCCATTACTGCTTCTGGTTTTGGGTATAAAGCCGATATTAAAAATTCAGGATCAAAGGGGCAGTTAAACATTGGTATATACTGTTATTTTAATAAAAAAAATTCATGGGTAAAGCAGGGTAAAAGCAGCGACTATGTGTTAAGCCATGAGCAAAATCATTTTAATATCAGTTTTATAGCAGCCAGTATTTTTCTGGAAAAATTAAAAGCATCATCAATAAACAGCAGCAATTATAATGTGTTACTTCCCAGGTTTTATAAAGAGAGCTGCGATATAATGAATAAAATGCAGGATGATTATGACGGGCAAACAAAAAACGGCCAGTTGAAAGATGTGCAGGCAAAATGGGATAATTTTCTTGCACAAAAAATAAATATTCTTACAAAGTAACCACCAGCACAGGTATTTTTAATTCGTGCCTTACAGTATTTACTGTAGATCCATAAATAAAATCTTTTAGCCCTGTGTGTCCATGTGCACCCATTACAAGCATATCTGCATTGCCCTGCTGCACTATTCTTACAATTTCTTTCACCCTGTTTCTATAGCCTACTTCACTCTCTATATTGTAGCCCTGCTGCTTTAATTCTGTTACATAGTTTTGCAGCCTTTCAATATCTTTTCTTGTTTCATAATCGTCTGTTTGTTGGCCCAGTAATTTGGCGCCTGCACTTTCTACCACATGTAATAAAATGTACGAAGAGTTTTGATGACCCTGCCCTATGGCATAAGAAATAATTTTAGGATCATCTGCACTAAAATCCAGGGCTATTGCAATTTTATTATACTGCGGTTTTTTAATATTGCCAATAGCCGGAACTTCGTTATGAATAAATATAGATTTTGGCGCAATCACTTTTTTAATAAATGGGTGAAGGATGATGTACAAAAGAATGCCTCCAAAAAAAAGCATGGCAGCTATTATAGCAATTTTTGGCATAAGGGCATCTGCTTCAAAAAATGGTATCACTTCATTAAAAAGCATTTTTAAATTTAAAAATACCAATACGGCTGCAACAAGCCAGGCTGCAATTTTTTGCAGCGGATTTATAACAAATTTACCCATTGTTTTTTTATCACTTACAAATTGAATGAGTGGTATAACGGCATAACCTAACTGCAAACTTAAAATAACCTGGCTCATTATTAATAATGCATCTACCCGGCTTTCTCCGTAAATACCAATTACAATAAGGGCAGGTATAATGGCCACCAGCCTGGTTATGAGCCTGCGCAAAACAGGGTTGAGCCTTAAGCTTAAATAACCTTCCATTATTATCTGGCCGGCCAATGTTCCTGTAACTGTGCTGCTTTGCCCGGCAGCAATTAAAGCCAGTGCAAAAAGTACAGGAGCGATATTGCCCAAAAAAGATGGTAGAAGCCTGTGTGCTTCTTTAATTTCTGCCACATGCGAATTACCCGTTTTAAAAAATACGGATGCAGCTAAAATAAGAATGGCCGCATTTACCAAAAAAGCAATATTCAGCGCAACCGTAGTATCTATACGGTTAAATTTTATAGCTTGTTTTATACCCGCTTCTGTTCTGTCAATTTTTCTGGTTTGCACCAGGGCAGAGTGCAGGTATAAATTATGAGGCATCACTGTAGCTCCAATTATTCCTATAGCAATATAAAGTGCTTCATTGTTTAACATAGAGGGAATAAAACCGCTGGCCACTTCAGATAAAACCGGCTTAGCTAAAATTAATTCTACTAAAAATGAAATGGCAATTACGGCTACGAGGGATATGATAAAGGCTTCCATTTTTCTTATGCCCAGCCTTTGCAGGTAGAGCAATAAAAAAGTATCCAGTACTGTAATGCTTACGCCCCATATTAATGGCAGGCCGGTGAGCAATTGAATGCCAATGGCCATACCCAACACTTCTGCAAGGTCTGTGGCTGCAATGGCTACTTCGGCAAGCAGGTATAAAATAAAGTTTACAGCTCTTGGATAAGTTTCCCGGTTGGCCTGTGCCAAATCTCTGCCTCTTACAATTCCTAATCTTGCAGATAGCCCCTGCAGGAGTAAGGCCATAAGGTTGCTCATTAATAGAACCCAGATAAGGGTGTATCCAAATTTACTGCCGCCTGCAAGGTCGGTAGCCCAGTTTCCGGGATCCATATATCCTACACTTACCAGATAAGCCGGGCCAAGAAATGAAAACAGGCGCCGCCATCCTTTTGGTTTTAAAGAGGTATCTACGCTTTGGTGCACTTCGCTTAACGATGCGTGAGCTGGATTATTTTTTTTTATCATGTTATTATGCAATAAATGTTTTTAGCTACCTGTTTACTCAGTATTGCGGCGGGCAGTTTATCAATTTTAATTTCTACACTCCCGTCAAAGTCAAAGCGGTTAACTACTTTTATTTTGGTGCCAATGTTTATATGATAATGTTTTAAAAGATCCAGCATGGCATTACTTTGATCTTTTATAGCGCTAACGGTAAATGCTTTTTTTAAAGCAATTTGGGTAAGGTTGTTTTGTTTCACTTCCATCATCTTTCCTTTGCTGTTAGGGATAGGGTCTCCATGCGGATCAAAAGAAGGATGAAGCAGAAACTGATCGAGCCTTATAATTAATTCCATGCTGCTTATATGTTCCAGTTCTTCTGCAATGTCGTGCACCTGGTGCCATTCAAACCCCAGTTTGTTTACGAGGAAATATTCCCATAAGCGGTGCTTGCGTATAATATTAAGGGCTACTTTGCTGCCGCTTTCTGTAAGAATAAAACTTTTGTACGGTTCATAATCCACCACATTTTTTTTGTGCAGTTTTTTCAGCATATCTGTAACAGAGGCAGCCTTGGTTTTAACAGCTTCGGCAAGCATACTTGCATTTACCCTTTCATTTAATTGCTGTAAATGATAAATACTTTTTATGTAGTTTTCTTCGCTTTCAGAAAATTTCATTAGTCTTAAAAATATATTTAGGCAAATCTAAAAATTATTTTTGATACTTTAAACACGAATTATAGAATTAATTAAATGCATGTTATTTATTT
>JAYVGA010000017.1:0-11225 GCA_043772635.1 Chitinophagaceae bacterium | reverse complement strand
TCTCGGTTTAATGGGACAAATATTTGCCACAGATAATAATCCATTTGCAATGTTACCGGTTGCCGGTACCTCACACACAGGATATCATGGAGATGGTCATGTTCTTAATGGAGATTTATATTATCCTGTTCCTAATAACCAGGTACCCCGGTTTTTTGCATGGCATGGATTTATTGATGACTTATGGACCAAACGCAGACCCGATTTCAATACACTTGATTTTGTATTGTCTACCAATGCAGCTTTTCCTGCTCCGCAGGTACTTACTATTGTCAGAGATTTAAATACAAATACTGATACAGTAGAACCACTGAATGCAATTGCAGCAATAAACAGAACTAATGGACAGGGGACAATTAATATTAAACTTAATGTACGAACCGATCCCTTTGGCCGTACATTAGAATTAAAGCTGCGATGCGATGTGCTGCGGGAGAACATAAGCAATACACCGGTTATTTCCATCACCCGTAATTTAACAATCACCAATGTTCAGCAGAGTACCGATATTATTGAATCATTCATATTCGATGGTTCAGCAGGTACAATAGATGGTTCTGGCGAAGGCCCTTTTGTTCAGGATAATTTATTGTTTTCGCCAACAGCTACAGGATTTAAAAACAGTGCCATCCGCATAACTGCACATCTCTTTTGTAAAAGAATGGCAGATGGAGCCATTGCTCCGGTTTCGGGTACTATATCAAGCAGTGGTATAAATGTAACAGGCAGCGGCACTGCTTTTAATACACAATTTAAGCAGGGCGATTTAATTCGGGCTAATGACCAGGTGAGGCCCATTGCATTAATTAATTCAAATACATCCCTAACATTGATTGACGCTTTTGAATCTAATCTTGCTGCTGCAACTGCTTATGAAAGACTGGATGGTTTTGATTTTGAAAAAGTAATTGAACTTCCGTTGATACAGGAAAAACAGGCTCCGGAAATTACCACCTATCTTAACCGCAGTTCATTCAGCAAAGACCAGGTAGATGCAATTATAAGCGGCGGGCAAAGTATATTCAATGATTCTTTTTATATTATTCTGCAGGATCGTACCACCAGGGCTGCAAATATTATCTGGCCTGCCGAAGTAGAAACGCAATTACGAAATCTTATTGCACCGCCTGTTTATGCTGCCGGTATTTACAGCGATGCAGGCCATCAACCTTTAGTAGCGTTCCAGGACCTAGCAGGAAATCCTGTTCCTAATACAGATGCAGTAATTAGTATTACTGCTATTAATTCTGAAAGCCCGGGCTTACATCCCGGCATCTCACAGCGCATTACTTATACCTGCCAGGTTAGTTTTCCCGGCGCTACCACATTATTTGCCGGAATGGCAGCAGGTGATACAAAAGATTTAAAATTAGTTATAACTGCTACCGACCGTTGTGGCAACAGGATAACAGATGATTCAAAAAGAGTTCGTCTGCAGATTAATGCAAACCCGTATATGCTTGATGGGCCTACATCATGGCTAAGTGTAGATACCAGGGTATTTAAAATTCCACAGGGGCAGGCCAGGTTTGGCGTGGGAGCAGGATGGACTGATCCAAATACTTTTATTAAAGCAGTAATTACAAATCTTCGTGCCGGCAATGGAACTGCAGGTGGAGAAAGTTTTGATTCACTCACACAGGATCAGGCCGCATCTGTACTGGAATATTCAACCACCGTAAATGGAGTTACCTACTACAATTTTGCGCTGGCTAAAATGCGTTTGCAAAGTGTAACAGGTGCAACAAACGTTAGGGCTTCTTTCCGGTTTTTTAGATGGGGCACTGCCAATGTAGAATTTGATAATACACTTGCCTACCGTACAGATGCGCCCAGCGGTATTGCATTGCTTGGGCGAACCAGTAGTAATGAATTAGCTTCCATTCCTTTTTTTGCAGAGCCACGGGTATCTGTTTCTACTGCCATGACATCTCAGACAGATCCATTTAATTTGTTGCCGGCATTTGACCCTTCTGGAGGAGGAGAAGCATTAAGTTTCTTTGGCGCCTATTTAGATATTAACCAAAGTGTAAACCGTTTTCCCAATACTTATACAGGCGATGGAGGTTTTAGCGGAACGCTTTATTCTACCAGGAATCTGTTAATGGGTAATCACCAGTGTATGGTGGTAGAAGTGGTGTATAGTGGCGATCCTACTGTTAATGGCGCAACTCCCGGCACTTCAGATAATCTGTCGCAAAGAAACCTGCTCATTGTTCAAACTGCAAACCCAGGTAATGAAATTACCCGTACTGTTCAACACCTCTTTGATATTGATCTTACCAGGAAGAGAAAGCATAATAATATAAAAGATGATAATCACAACAATCATGATGGAATGCATGAAAATACCAATGATAAAAACAAACACCTTAATCCTGAGGCAAATTGTTGTGAGCCGGTTATTGTAATGCGCCCCTTCGTTGATGTTATTGATCCGGAAAAAAAGATAGCTCATATGGCTCATTTAAAATCTGGATGGATTGCTCAGTTTCCGGAACTGCTGGAAGAAGAAATGCACAAAATGCATGAAGCAGAAAAAGCCCGGGAACAATGGCAGTTTGATGCAGTGCAGTGGAAGCCTGGTACCGGTTTGGACGAACTGGTTTTCTTTTGGAATAACCTGCCAAAAGAATCTGTGGTAGAAGTATATATTCCTGCTGTACCTGTTTCTGAAATATTTAATTTCCGAAATTTACGTCATGCCCCGGGCACCGTTCAAATTGTAAATGACAATACGCTCAGACTTTTTGTTGAAGAAATAACTTACCTGCCCATATCTCCTTTTTATGGTGATAATCTTGCCGGGTTAATTACTGTAAAATTGCCCGCAGGAATAAAAAAAGGCCAGCGTTTTAAAGTAGATGTATTGCAGATGCGTGCAGATGAAGCTAGAACGCTGGGCGGGTTTCAATTAAATATACAGGTAGAAAAAGCTGTTGAAATTGTTCACCAGGAAAAAAACTGGCTCGAACTTTTTTACCGCAGGTTAAGCATAATTGCAAAGCATAGCCGCTGGTTTGAGGTTTTGCAAAAACAAGTAGAATTTACAAGGCACAGGGCTAAAGAACTGGTTGCTCTGGCAAACGAAGAAAACCCATCTGTACCGCCATTGCAATGGCAGGACCCCACTGAAAATAAAAAGGGGCAGCGCATTAAAATTATGCTTGAAAAAATTCAGATCCTTGATGACCGTGAACCATTCTTTAAAGGCAAAGGTGAATTTAGATTTTACACTAAAGTTTATACACCTGATAATGGCGGGCTCTCACAAAAAAATACATTTCCTAAAAAAGGCCATTTTAAACTGGGAGATAAACCAGGTGAAAATGAAGTTGAAATTAACCAGGTAATATTTGATGACTTTGTAGAGAATATGCTCTCTGTTCAGATTGGTGGATTGGAGTTAGATACTTTTGATCCTGACGATCTGCTTTGCACTTACAGGAGAATTTTTAAAGGTAAAACTGAAGAGTGGATTGGCAATTATGCAAGCCATAGCGGAGACATGAATGTTGAAAATTTAGGAGGCTGGAAAGTTTGGTACACAATTGAATATTCCGGATAATCTTTTTAAAAAGCAGGGTGTAAAATATCTACCTGTTCTTTAAATAAAAATGGGTTCTTTAACTAAAAAATAATTTACTAATCCCCTAAAACTGTTTTATGAGTATCAACAAAATTATTGTAAAAGGCAGCAAACAGCAATCTGCTGTTATCCCCGGCGATGAAGATGTTTTTGAATTAAAAGAAAGTTATCAGCTGGGCAGCAGCACACGTGGTATGGCCGATAACCATGAGATAAGCCTTAAAAACGGCGAAGTACTGGAACTTAAATTTGAAGACGATACCAGTTGGTTTTGCAATGCAGATACACTGGAAGATGTTTTTCCGGAAGCTGTTACTGCCAAGCGAAGCAGCAATGAAGTTTTTGTTATACCCGGCGGTATAAATAATACCAACGAGCAAAGAGGGATTATTGGAGATGCTGTGCTGAAAGCTTTAAATGTTTTTACAAAGAAAAAAATTACTGCTGGCATTAAAGACCTGGCAGAAGATCTTGAAAAAAAACAACTGGATAATTTAAGCGGCTTATACCTGCTGGATATTGATTTTAAATTTCAAAAATTTACCCCATCAACTTCCACCAAACCCTGGCTTATTTTTTTACATGGTACCAGCTCTTCTACATTTGGTTCTTTTGGCGAATTATTAAATACAGAACTCTGGAATTTTATTCACCGCCAGTATGCAGGGCAGGTGCTGGCCTTTCAGCATGAAAGCCTTACCAAAAGCCCGCTGCAGAATGTATTGGAAATGATAGAGCAGTTGCCGCAGTATGCATCGGTGCATCTTATCAGCCATTCCCGTGGCGGGCTGGTAGGCGATGTGCTGGCACGTTTTTGTAATGGCAACGAAAGCAGCCGTGGCTTTGATACCAATGAAATCAATTATCTTAAAAAAGAAAACCGCACTGCAGATATTAAAAATATAGATGCCATTAAAAAAGTTTTGCTAAGTAAAAAAATTACGGTGGGCAAATTTGTAAGGGTGGCCTGCCCTGCAAGTGGTACCACGCTGGCATCCGGCAGAATGGATAATTTTTTCAATATGACTTTTAACCTCGTGGGTCTTGCCACAGGCATGGTTGCTAACCCCGTGTATATTTCTTTTAAGTCGCTCGCTTCTTCTGTTATCAACAGCAAAAACGATACAGAAATATTGCCAGGCCTGGAAGCCATGAACCCCGATTCTCCGTTTATTAAAGTGCTCAACAGTCCGCAATCAAATATTATTCTCGATAATCCACTGGCCATTATATCCGGCAACTGTAAAGCAAAACTCAGCCTTAAGGCTTTGCTTATTATTGCATCCCGTTTATTTTTTACAAAAAATAACGACCTCGTAGTAAACACTGCTGCCATGTACCGGGGCTCACAAAGAGGAGGGCAGGTACAGTACTTTTTTAACGAAGCTTCGGATGTAGATCATTTTCATTATTTTAAAAACAGTGTAACACAAACGGCTATTTTAAACGCTTTAAAAACAGCAGAAAATATTTCTATTCCCGATTTTCAGTTGTTGCAAAAAGGTGCTGCAGGCCTGGATCGTAATGCGGTGCTTAAGCTGGAAGGCGGGCAGGTTTTTTCAAACACCGTTACAGGCACAAGGCCTATTGTAATTGTGCTGCCCGGCATTATGGGCTCCAACCTTTCTGCAAATGATAAACTGGTTTGGATAAACTACCTGCGTTTTCTTGCAGGCGAGTTAATAAATATTGATATTAAATCTGCAGGTATTGAAGCACCATCGCTTATAAAAACTTCTTACGAAAAAATTGTAAAACACCTGCAGCAATCTTATGATGTGGTTACTTTTGCATTCGACTGGCGGGTGCAGCTCAATAAATCGGCAGAAATATTTAAAAATAAAATAGAGGAGCTGCTCAGCTATAAACAGCCTATAAAAATTATCGGCCACTCCATGGGCGGTGTGCTGGTACGGGATTTTATGGTTACACACAGAGCCACATGGGAAAAACTCAACCAGTCTGCAGGTTTTAAACTCGTGTTCCTGGGCTCACCACTTGGCGGTTCGTACCGCATACCATTTGTATTAATGGGCAACGATGCAATCATAGATAAACTAAGCAAGCTTGATATTTTTCACAGCAAAAGAGAATTGCTTGCAGTGTTTGCAAAGTTTCCGGGCCTGCTTAGTTTACTCCCTTTTACTGCAGATAAGGATAGAAATTTTGGAGATATAAAAACATGGCAACAACTCACAGATGCAAAAGGCGATGCAGAATGGCCAGTACCCACAGCAGCGGATTTGAAAACTTTTGCGGCATACCGGGATCAGGTAATTGCCGGCATAAAAGATGCAGATTATGCCAATGCCGTGTACATTGCCGGTAAAGATAAATCTACACCGGTGGGCTACAGGATAGATACTACAAGCGCTGGAAAAGAAATTGTTTTTTTAAGCACAGCCGAGGGCGACCAGAGTGTAACATGGGAAACAGGCATACCTAAAAAAATGATAGAAAACAACAGCGTGTATTATGTAAATGTATCGCATGGTGGTTTATCTATGGAGCCTACTTTGTTCAGGGGGATAGAAGAAATTTTAAGCACAGGTGCTACCAGCCAGTTTAGCAAAACAAGACCGGTGGTAAGAGGCGCAGAAAAATTATTTAAAACACCAGTAACAGATGATCATGATCTGTCTCCGGAAGCAGTAGAAAATGCATTGCTTGGCCTCACTCCATTGCAGGCAGCCATAAAGCCAGAGAAAGCTTTAAACATTACCGTTTGCAACGGCGACCTGCGTTATGCTTCTTATCCCATACTTAGCGGGCATTTTTTAAATGATGGCATTACCAGTGCCGAAGCGCAGATAGATAAGCAACTGAATTATGCATTGAGCGACAGGTATCAACTTGGTATTTATCCCGGCGAAATTGGTACCAGCGAAATAATGGTTTCTATGAACGAAGATTTTAAAGGCGCCATAATAGTGGGTTTGGGCGTACTGAGTTCTTTTACTGCTTACCAGCTTACACAAACAGTGCAGCAGGGTGTGTGCAAATACATGCTGGATGTAGATAAGCTGCAATGCCCTGACGACAGCTCACGTGCTCTTGGAATATCTGCATTAATTGTGGGTAGTGGTTATGGCGGGCTTTCTATAGAAAATGCGGTGAGGGCTGTTATACAGGGCGTAAATAATGCCAATGAAAAAATTCAAAAACTAAGAGAAGAGTCGGGGCCAATTATAGAAAATCTTGAATTTGTAGAACTCTTTGAAGATGCAGCATTGAGTTGTTTTTATTCGCTGCGCAAAATTATAATAGAAGAGGATCACCTGCTTAACATCAACATTAATAAAAAAATTATACCGCTGCTGGGCAACCGCCGTAGAATATTAATGCGTGCCGGAGAAAACTGGTGGAACAGGATTACGGTAAAATTAAAAGATAACACCGCCTATAAACCAGACCGCAGTTGTTTTGTGTACAGCGCAAGCACCGGTGCCGCCCGTGACCTGGAAAGAGATCTTAACCTCAGCCCAAAAATCATCCAGGAAATGCTGGATGAAATATCTACACAAAACCAGTGGAGTAAAGAACTGGCCAAAACTATTTTTGAATTACTCATACCCAACGATTTTAAAGAGCAGCTTAAAAGAAGAAGCAATGCGGCCTGGGTGGTAGATAATTTTACGGCAGCATACCCCTGGGAGTTGCTGCAGGACAGTGTTACAGATGCCAAACCCTTATGCGTAAACGCAGGTATGATACGCCAGCTGAGTATGAGAGATACGCCTTTTAGAATAAATACTGTGGCAGCAAATACAGCCCTGGTTATTGGTGATCCTTTTTTAGACGGATACATAAACCAGTTGCCCGGTGCTTATGCCGAAGCAGAAATGGTGGCCGCCAAAATGCAAAGCCTTGCACTTAAAACTACCGTGAGTTTAAAAGAAAAATCTTCATCAATTATTAAAAAATTGTTTTCGCAGGATTATAAAATTATACACCTTGCGGGGCATGGCGTATTTAACGAGGCAGAACCATCTAAATCAGGAATGGTAATAGGCAAAGAATTATTTTTAACCACTGCCGAAATTGCACAGATGAGTGCCGTGCCCGAATTTGTTTTTGTAAACTGTTGTTTCCTGGGCAAAACAGATGGTTATGCAGAAGCCCTTTACAAAAGCAGGTACCAGCTGGCAGCAAGCATTGGTGTGCAGCTTATAACCAATGGAGCCAAAGCCGTAGTGGTGGCCGGCTGGGCGGTAGACGATACTGCGGCACTTCATTTTTCAGAGCATTTTTATAATGCCATGTTTGCAGGAGAATGTTTTGGTGATGCCGTAAAAAAAGCAAGAAAGTTCTGTTACGAAAATCATCCCGGCCAAAACACCTGGGGAGCATACCAGTGCTATGGCGATCCTTTTTATAAATTTGATATGCGCCAAAGCAGCAAAGCGGTTTCCACCCCTTATGTAATTGCAGAAGAAGCCGTAATAGATTTAAACAACCTGTACAGCGAAATGAGTATGGGTTATGCAGAGGATGATGTAATAATGAAAAGGGTTAGCGGCATTGCAGCACTGGCAGACAGTGCCGGAATAAGAAATGCAGCCATTACAGAAAAAGAAGCATTTATTTATGCGCAGTTATTAAAGTATGATCTTGCCCTGGCCCGCTTTGATGAACTGCTTAATATGGAAGAGGCATCTTTTTATGTATCTACGCTGGAAATTTTTTGCAACACCAAAGCCAAAAAAACAATACACGAATTTAAGGCAGGCAATATTAAAGTAAAAGATGCGGCAGAGATGATGGATAAAATAATGGATGAACTCTTTAACCTGTTATACATAAGCCCCACGGCAGAGCGGTATAATTTGCTGGGCAGTACCAGCAAGAGAAGAGCCTTTATTGCACCCAATGCTGCACAAAAAATTACCCATCTTTCCAGGGCTGCATGGAGTTACCAGTATGCCAACAGCATTGCGCAGCAGACTAATAAATTATATCCTTTTATTAACTGGATTATTTTAGAAGCCGTACTGGTAATGATGGGCAACCGTAAATGGGGCCAATGGGTGGGCACCGGAGATTTTGAATATGATCTGCCTTACCTTAAAGATCTTCTTGCAGAAATGGACAAGCAGAAAAAACAAATGCAGGCCGGCAGGAAACAGGTTCATTCTTACGAAAAGCAGATAGCCGTGGTAAACATTATGCTTTGCCAGTTAATGCTGCAGCCTAAAACGGCAGACCAGCCCGCCTTTGATGAGCTGCTGCTGGCTTACCGTAAAATATGGGCAAGGGTAGGATCTTATGCAAAAAAATATGCCGAAACAGAGCAGCTTGAAATTATCATCAGTGCTTTATCTTTTTCTGCAAACAGGGATGTGGCAAAACTTACCAAATTAATAACCGGTTTAAAAGAAGCACTGGAGAAAATGCTGGGGAAGAGATAGGGTTTTGTTTTGCCGGTAAGGCGGTAAGGCGGAAAAATTAAAACATTTTGTCTTACTGGCTTGCCGGCATTTTTTTTAAGCTTTATAAAATTATCGGGTGATGAAAATAAATAAGCAGATAAAGATACGCCAGGGAGCAAAAATGCTTAAGGACGTAGATATTCCAGAAGCATCATGGAAAGCAGATTTTGATGTAGTTGAAAGATATCAAAGTTTTGCAAATGAAATGATGAGAATTTCGTTACTCGGAATTGCAGGATATGGATTTTTGATTAAGGAAATTTGTATGAAGGATCGCCAATTCTATTCTATGCTGCAAGTCCTGAAATCAAGTTTCGGAATAGGAGCCATTTGCTTTCTGGTTACTTTGATATTTTCATTAGCTCATAGATTTACCTCCACTGCTTGCCTTTATTACCAGGTGCAAATTATGAGGGGCTTAAAACGGCTGGAAAACCCTCACTGGTCTGACGAAGAAAAAAAAGATGAATTATTGTTTATTGAGAATTGTAGAAAAAGACAAAGAGAGATTTCCAACACCAGTCATTACATTTTAATTACTGCAAGCGTTGATTTGTTCTTGGATTTCTATTTATTATTATTTCGTTTTACGATTTTTTCAACAAAATCCCAATTTGATGGGGTTCAAAAAATTTGCATCAACAACTAAGACTCCTCCGCTGTTGGTGTAACATATAATCATCCTAAAGTCATCGGTTGCATTCTGTGCTGCCGTGGCCTGGTCTTATGACCAGCAGCGAACCGCCCTGTACAAATAGCCGATGAATTTTTATAGGGTATTTTAGCAGAAATACAAATGTTAGCGAAAATTTCACACGATGCAGCTGTACAAATACAGACCATGGAATGAATTTGCAGAACAAATTCTAATTGAAAGGTTAATTTTTTATCCTTCCAAAGCAAATCTAAATGATTTGGCTGAACTGATACATCCTATCAAATTTGAATCAAATTCTCATGAAATTTTTCGGGCTAAATCTAATCAAGCAAATGGTGATGGACATAAAGCAGCTTTGATTCTTTCATCAAATATATCAGACAGACTTAAAAAACTTGAAAAGAGCGGTGAAGAAATTTTAAACTCAAGTCCATACAAAAAGTATTTAAATATTGAGAATTTGTATCAAAGAATTGTAGAGGCAACTTATGATGAAATTAATAATATTCATGATGCATTTTTCTATTATGCAGTTAATCAATTAGAAGATGCTAAATCATTATACTGTACGAACGACGAGGCAATTAAAAGACTCAATAAAAAGTTAAGTAACATAGGAATTCTTTCACTGAGCGCCAAAAATGATTGTCCCGTAATGTGGGCACATTATGCATCAAATCATTCGGGGGTAGTATTTATTTTTGACAATACAAAAGACGAACTTTTTAAAAATTCAACAGATGTAGAATATGTTGATGAAAGAAAAGAAATATCATTAGATAATATTCCAGGCATATTTTATAAAAAAGCGAATGCATGGGCGTATGAAGAAGAACATAGAATATTAGTAAAAAATGGGGATAGTTGTTATCCGTTTAATAAGGAAACTTTAGTTGGAATTATTTTAGGAATTAAAATGGAAACAAACACACGTCGCAGGGTTTTGAGTATTGTGAAAAATAACAATTTAAAAATAGATATTTATCAAGCACAGACTTCTCTTAATAGTTTTAAAATTCAATATTCTAAAATCGCAATTTAAATTGAAAGTTATATTGTAAAAAACGAACGATTTCCTGGATCGGGGTTTCAGAGGGAAGTTATTTTAATTTTGAAATAGAGCGGCGATAACCCTGGTGAAACATAGGATGGGTTTCTTTTGCCCGAACACTTCAAAGGCTTGTAATTGGCGATTCCTCCGCTACTGGTGTAAAGTACAATCATCATAAAGCCATCGGTTGCGCCGTGTGCCGCCGCTGCCTGGTCTTATGACCAGCAGCGAACCGCCCTACACAAAAAGCCGATGAATTTTTATAACGTATTTTAGCGGAAATACAAATGTAGAATGTAATGCTATCGGACATAATCAATATTTTAAATTAATTAAACAAACAAAATAAAAAATGCAAAAACTGAAACTTACATTATTGGTGTTGATATCTCTAACATATTTATTACCCTCTTGCAATAGTAAAGCAGACGGTGCAATTACACAGGTACATATTGATTCTCTCAATAAGCAAATAGAAACGCTTTCTTACACTCAAAA
>JAYVGA010000016.1:0-6573 GCA_043772635.1 Chitinophagaceae bacterium | reverse complement strand
TTCGGCCAATGATTTGATAAATGATATTAAAGCTTTAAATAAAAATGCATTTTTTGTGGAGAACAGGAATGCGTTTTTAGAAACAGTAAGGCCGCACTTAACGGATGGTTGTGTGTTGTTGCTTATGGGCGCAAGAGACCCGGGCCTGGAAACATTTAGTAAAAATATTTTTGAGCAATTATAAAACTTTAGTCATGCTGAGGAACGAAGCATCTCAGTGCTTCAACATTTGAGAGGTTTCGTTCCTTAGCATGAAAACAGAATCTTTTTTGGAAAATAAAAAATAAAATGTGACAACTCTTTTTATTAACATACAACAACTACTTGGTGTAACTAAGGAAAATACATTGCTCCGTGGCGCTGCCCTGTCTCACCTGCCCGTTATAGAAAATGCTTTTCTATTAATTGAAGACGACCTCATTGCAGATTATGGACACATGTACGAACTGGAATTAAAAGTTCCTCAATTGCCAAAAAATATTATTGATGCTGCCGGCCAGTTTGTTTTGCCGGCCTGGTGCGATAGCCACACCCACCTGGTATTTGCCAAAAGCAGGGAAGAAGAATTTACAGACAAACTACTTGGAAAAACTTATGAAGAAATTGCTGCCAGAGGCGGCGGCATTTTAAACTCCGCAAATGTACTTAACAAAACCAGCGAGGAAGAACTGTTTCGGTTGGCCATGCTGCGGCTACAAGAGCTGGCTGCATTGGGCACAGGTGCCATAGAAATAAAAAGCGGCTACGGGTTAACGGTAGAAGGAGAACTTAAAATGCTGCGGGTGATAAAAAAATTAAAACAGCAATCTGATCTTAGCATAAAATCTACCTTCCTTGCAGCACATACTTACCCGCTGGCTTACCGGGAAAATCATGAAGCATACATCAACAGCATCATCAATGAAATGCTGCCGGTAATAGCTGACGAAAAACTGGCCGATTATATAGATGTGTTTTGTGAAAAAGGATTTTTTTCTGTGGAAGAAATGGAAACTATCTGCAAAGCAGGAGCAGCGGTTGGTTTAAAACCAAAATTGCATGTAAACCAACTCAACAGTATCGGCGGCCTGCAGGCGGGCATTGCTTTAGGTGCTGTTTCTTTAGATCACCTGGAAACAATGAGTGATGAAGATGTGCGCACCCTGGCTGCTTCCAGCAGCATCGGTACTTTATTACCCACGGCTGCATTTTTTCTCAAAATGAATTATCAGCCTGCAAGACAATTAGTAGATGCAGGCGCAGCCATTGCACTGGCATCAGATTATAATCCCGGCTCATCGCCAAGTGGCAATATGAATTTTGTAGTGGCACTCAGTTGCATACAAATGAAAATGCTGCCGCAGGAAGCCATTAATGCAGCCACTATCAACGGCGCTTTTGCAATGGAGTTAGAGCAGGAAGTGGGCAGCATCAGCATCGGTAAAAAAGCCAATCTTATTTTTACAAAACCTATTCCTTCCCTTGCATACCTGCCTTATTCTTTTGGGCACAACAACATAGATAAGGTTATGATTAATGGGTGTTTTGTGTAAGAAATAAGAAATGAAAAATAAGAAATGAGAAACGGATTATTATGGAATCTGTTTTCCTGTTATAAATTACCCCACTATTTTTTGTTGCAAAAGAAAAACACTAATACCCACAATAAATCCCACTAAAGCAATCCAGCCAATTTTTTTAAGGTACCACATAAAATCAATTTGTTCTATGCCCATTACAGCAACGCCTGCTGCGGTGCCGATGATGATAGCACTGCCGCCGGTGCCTGTTGTAAGGGCAAGAAATTCCCAAAATGGATGATCTGTAGGGTAAGTTGTTAAATCGTACATGCCCTGCGATGCAGCTACAAGCGGCACATTATCTACAATGGCAGAAAGCAGGCCCAGGGCTGTACCAATTAAATAATCGTTTTTTAAAGTGCTGCTCATAAACGCTGCCATGCCTTTGAGCAAACCAAAAGATTCCAGTGCAGATACTGCAAGTAATATTCCCAGGAAAAATAAAATACTGGGGCTGTCTATTTTTTGTAATGCCCTGGCCACAGTAAATCTTTCTGCAATTTCCTGCTCCTTATTTTTATGAATGATGGTGGTGATGATCCACATTAAACCCAATGCCAGCAGCATACCCATAAAGGGCGGTAAATGGGTGAGCGTTTTAAAAACAGGAACAAACAATAAAAACCCAATGCCTGCAATAAGAATAATGCGGCCATCCCGTTTTTCTTTTGGGGTGCAATCTGGCGCCGTAATAGTTTGTATTTTTTTTCCTTTAAAACGGTAAGCAATAATTAAGGCAGGAACCAAACAGGCAGCCAGGCTGGGCAATATCAGTTGCTTCATAATATTTAGTGCAGTAATTTGTCCGCCAATCCAAAGCATGGTAGTGGTTACATCTCCCAGCGGCGACCATGCCCCACCTGCATTGGCCGCTATTACAATCATACCTGCAAACCAAAGCCGGTCTTCTTTCTGGCTTAGTAATTTTGAGCAGAGCGAAGTCATTACAATGGCTGTAGTTAAATTATCCAGCAGGGCACTAAGAAAAAAAGTAATGGTTGCAATAATGAGTAACAGGGTGCGCTTGCTGGTTGTATTTATTTTTTGGGTGATGATGTCGAAACCGCTGTGCGAATCTATCAGCTCCACAATGGTCATGGCACCCAGCAGGAAAAAAAGTATGGAAGCAATTTCTCCCAAATGATGCAGCAGATCTTCTGTTACTGCAGAGGCAGATTCGCTGTGCAGGATATAAATCGTCCAGCAGAGTACGCCGGTAATTAAAGCCGGTGCAGCTTTATTTATTTTTAGCGGATGTTCAAATGCAATGGCCAGGTAGCCCAGTACAAAAACAATAATAAGCAGTGTAGTAATCATATCAGTGGTAAAGGTAACGGATTAAAAAAAATGAAAATAAAAGATCGCAGGTAAATGATGGGTTGTTTAAAATTTAAATGCTGTCATTACTGCTACTCAGCAAAGATTTTCGAAGGACGGGCCTCAGAAAAAATTGCGTTAAGAAAATTGGAAGGAGGGATGTAAAAATGAAATGGATGTTACCAATGCCTGGAAATATTTTTAGCAGGTAAGTTGCACCATTGTTAGGTATTGCACAACTGTTTGAGCTTATTTCATTTTACACCCTACTGACAATTTTTAGTTTTTTTTTCTGAAGCCCTTGATTTATGGTTCTTTTCATCAAGAAAAAGAACAATAAAAAAAATCCCAAAAGTATAGGATAAATTCAGAATGTATGAACAAGGGAATTTTATCGCAATCTCAGAATTCAAAATTTTTATCTCCGCCATTAAAGTTTTACCTTCCCCCACATGGGAAACCTTTCTGTAGAAATTTTATTATTAATCCTCAGCTCGGTGGTGGTGGTGTCTTATATTTTTTCTATCCTGTCCCGTTACATTAAAGTGCCCTCGGTGTTGTTGCTCCTTGCAGCCGGCATTATTTTAAGAGTAGTAGCACAACGGCAGGCCTGGGATATTGTGCTGCCGCAAAAAATGGTAGAGTTCCTCGGCGTTACAGGGCTTATCATGATTATACTGGAAGCCGGCCTCGATCTTAAACTTACCAGCGATAAAAAAATACTCATACGCAATTCCTTCTTTGCAGCCCTGTTCATATTTTTACTGTCGCTGGCAGGTATTGCAGCAGGTTTATATTTCTGGCTGCACGAGCCGGTTATTAAATGTGTGGTGTACGCCATCCCACTAAGCATCATGAGCAGCTCTATCGTAATCCCCAGCCTGCACGCATTAAGCCCGGCCAAAAAAGAATTTCTTATTTACGAAGCTTCTTTTTCCGACATCATCGGCATCCTCATTTTTAATTTTATGATTGCAGGGGAAAGCTTTTCTTTATTTAGTGTAGGCTCCATTTTTTTAAACATAATAATATCGGTGGTGCTGTCGCTGCTGTTTTCTTTTTTACTGCTCATCATCCTGGCCAAATCAAAATTAAATATCCGTTTCTTTCTGGTATTTGCCCTGCTCATTTTTTTGTATGTTACAGGTAAGCTCCTCCACCTGCCATCGCTTATCATCATCCTGGTGTTTGGCCTGCTCATGAACAACTGGAAACTGGTTTCTATAAAAAAAGTGCAGCAAATTTTTCCGCAGAAAGATGTAGAAGGCATCACTGCATTCCTTCATTCCATCACAGCAGAAAGTTCTTTTCTTATCCGCACATTCTTTTTTGTATTGTTTGGTTATTCAATAGATCTTAAGATAGCTTTGCAAAATGATGTGATGCTGGTGGGTAGTATTATTGTAGCCGTGTTGTTTGTAAGCCGTTTCTTATACCTTCGTTTTTTTCTAAAAGAGCAGGTTTACCCCGAAGTGGTTTTTATTCCACGGGGATTAATTACCATCCTGTTGTTTTATAAAATTCCGGATTTTTTAAAACTGCAGAATTTTAATGAAGGCATTTTATTTTTTGTAATTATGTTATCCAGTTTGATAATGACGCTGGGCATGTTGTTTTATAAATACAGGCCGGAAGATTTGGTTGAGGACGAAAATTTTGATGGGCATTAGTCGTTTTGTCAATGGTCAATAGTGAATGGTCAATGGTTTTGTACTGTTGAATATTTTTTGTCAAAGGTCAAAGGTCAAAGGTCAATGGTTCTGTGCCGGTTGAATATTTTTTTGTCATTTAGTCAATAGTCATTGATTGCTTAAAGTTGAAGTTTAAAACCAGCGGGCAATAGACTTGTAAAGAATGAAATAAATTTATTGAGTCAACAAACCTGTATATCTAATTTTAAATCAACACAAAAGGTTTTTTACAAATCATCTCATGCAAACATTTAGGACAGGCTATTTACCATTGACCATTCACCATCGACAAAATGACTATTATCAAAATCAACAAATAATTAAAGACTATGCAACTCATTGAATGCGTTCCCAATTTTTCCGAAGGCAACGACCTGCACATCATCAAACAGATAACAGATGAAATAGAAAAGGTAGAAGGCGTGCGCTTACTAAACACAGACCCCGGCAAAGCCACTAACAGAACCGTGGTAACATTTGTAGGCGAACCCCATGCAGTAATTGAAGCCGCCTACCAGGCCATAAAAAAAGCCGGCCAATTAATAGACATGAGCAAACACAAGGGCGAGCATCCACGCATGGGAGCCACCGATGTGTGCCCGCTTATACCCATCGCAAATATCAGCATGGAAGAAACGGCGGCCTATGCACAGCAGCTTGCCAAAAGGGTAGGAGAAGAATTGAGCATCCCCGTTTATTTATACGAAGCCGCACAACCCGATAGCACAAGAAATAATTTATCTGTTATACGTGCCGGAGAATACGAAGGCTTTTTTAAAAAAATAAAAGAACCAAAATGGAAACCCGATTTTGGTCCTGCCGAATTTGATCCCGCCAGAGGCGCCACCGTAATTGGTGCAAGAGATTTTTTGGTGGCATACAATATTAATTTAAATACCACCAGTACAAGAAGGGCAAATGCCATTGCATTTGATGTAAGGGAAGCCGGAAGGAATATTGAAGTGGACAATAAAAAAATAAACCAACCGGGGACACTAAAATCTGTAAAAGCTATTGGCTGGTTTATAGAAGAATATGGCGTAGCACAAATTTCTATGAACCTTATCAACATAAACACAACGCCCGTGCATATTGCATTTGACGAAGTGTGTAGCAAAGCCAACGCCCGTGGCATAAGGGTAACCGGCAGCGAACTGGTAGGCCTCATTCCTTTAAAAGCTATGCTGGATGCCGGCAAATATTTTTTGCAAAAACAGCAGCGCAGCACCGGCGTAAGCGAAAAAGAATTAATAAAGATAGCCGTAAAAAGTATGGGCCTTGATGAACTGCAACCCTTTAAACCTGAAGAAAGAATTATAGAATATTTGCTTGCCAACACAACCGGTAGCAAATTAATAAACATGCCGCTCAACAATTTTGCAGATGAAACCGCCAGCGAAAGCCCGGCACCCGGCGGCGGTTCTATTGCTGCTTATGTGGGTGTGCTCGGTGCATCGCTTGCAACCATGGTGGCCAATCTTTCTGCACACAAAAAAGGCTGGGATGAGCGCTGGCAGGAGTTTAGCGATTGGGCAGAAAAAGGACAACAGTACAAAAATGAATTGCTGAAATTAGTGGATGCCGATACCGCCGCTTTTAATAAAATTATGGAAGCCTTTGCCCTGCCTAAAATTTCTGAAGAAGAAAAAGCAACCCGTACACAAGCCATACAGCAGGCCACAAAATATGCCATAGAAATTCCTTTTGCCGTAATGCAGGCTTCTTATGAAAGTATGGAAATTATAAAAGCCATGGCCGCCACCGGCAATCCCAATTCTGTAAGCGATGCAGGCGTGGCCGCCCTCTGTGCCCGCACTGCGGTAATGGGCGCCTTTTTAAATGTGCGCATTAATGCCGCCGGTTACAACGATAAAATTTTTGTAACCGATATCGTAACCCGTGGCACAGCAATAGAAAATAATACCATCGCTTTAGAAACGGAAATTTTAAAATTGGTGAATGAGAAGATTGGGGTGTAGGTGCGGTATAGGTGTCTGGCCACTCAG
>JAYVGA010000015.1:0-24716 GCA_043772635.1 Chitinophagaceae bacterium | reverse complement strand
CGCAAACGTTTAACAGAATTTCGCCAGATAAAAAAACAAAAACCAGGCATGCTGGTGGGTGTGCTGGGCTGTATGGCCGAGCGATTGAAAGCACAGTTTTTAGAAGAAGAAAAATTAGTTGATTTAGTAATTGGCCCCGATGCATACCGCAGTTTACCTGCACTAATTGAAGAAGCAGAAACAGGCCAAAAAGCAGTAAATGTTTTATTAAGCCGTGATGAAACCTATGCAGATATTGCACCCATTCGCCTCAACAGCAATGGGGTTACCGCATTTGTAAGCATTATGCGTGGCTGCAACAATATGTGTTCTTTTTGCGTAGTACCCTTTACCCGTGGCAGGGAGCGCAGCCGTGATGCCAAAAGCATTGTTAAAGAATGCGAAGCTTTGTTTAATGAAGGCTACAGGGAAGTTACATTGCTTGGGCAAAATGTAGATAGTTATTACTTTGCCCCGAAAGTCTCCCCCGCCGGGGGAGATTTAGAGGGGGCCGGAGCTGCTCCCGTAACCTTCGCCCTCCTTTTAGAAAAAGTGGCACTGGTTTCTCCATTGTTAAGAGTACGCTTTTCTACATCTCATCCAAAAGATATTACAGATGATGTGTTGTTCATGATAAAAAAATATGAGAACATCTGCAACTATATTCACCTGCCCGTGCAGAGTGGCAGCAGCCGTGTATTGCAAATGATGAACCGTACATACAGCCGGGAATGGTACCTGGCCAAAGTGGCCCGCATAAGAGAATTAATACCCGACTGCGGCATTTCTACAGATATGATTACAGGTTTTTGTACAGAAACAGAAGAAGATCACCAGCAATCGCTGAGCCTGATGGAGCAATGCAAATACGATTTGGCTTATATGTATTTTTATTCTGAAAGGCCCGGAACGCTTGCTGAAAGACGCTTTGATGATGATGTACCCCTTGAAACAAAAAAGCGCCGGCTGCAGGAAATGGTAGACCTACACAGAGCTCAATCCCTGCAAAGCATGCAGAAAGAAGTGGGCAAAACATTTAAAGTATTGGTAGAAGGTGTTTCTAAGAAAAATGAAAATGATCTTTATGGAAGAACAGATCAGAATAAAGTAGTGGTGTTTGCCAGGGGAGATTTAAATAAAGGTGATTATGTTTATGTGAAAATAAATTCATGTACGGCAGGAACCCTTTTAGGAAAAATAGTAGAAAAAAGTTTTCAGTAATTGTGAACCAAAGGTTCTCTGAGCCATTGGATATTTAGGTAAAGGTTACGGAAGATTTGTAAGATGATAGCTAACGCAGTAAAAAATAATTTAAAAATAATCCCGAAAATTTTAGAAACTAATCTCAAAATTTTAAAAGAAGAAACAGACCATTATTTGAAATAATTGAAATGGATAATCAATCAATAAAAAATCGTTTTGCCATTATTGGCAACTCTCCCACTCTTAACCATGCGCTAAATGTAGCAGTGCAGGTGGCCAATACAGATCTTAGTGTGCTTATTAATGGCGAAAGCGGCGTGGGCAAAGAAGTGTTCTCCCAAATTATTCATGCATTATCTGCCAGGAAACACAATCCTTTTATTGCAGTAAACTGTGGTGCCATTCCGGAAGGCACTATAGACTCTGAATTGTTTGGCCACGAAAAAGGATCTTTTACCGGGGCGGTGGACAGCCGCAAAGGATATTTTGAAACGGTAAATGGCGGTACCATTTTCCTGGACGAAATAGGCGAAATGCCCCTGGGTACACAGGCCCGTTTGCTAAGGGTTTTAGAAGCCGGCGAATACATAAGGGTGGGCAGCAGCAAAGTACAAAAAACAGATGTGAGGGTAATAGCAGCTACCAATAAAGAGCTGCTGGAGTTTACCCATAACGGTCGTTTTAGAGAAGATTTATATTACCGTCTGAACACAGTGCCCATTAGGGTTCCGGCACTGAGAGACCGTAAAGAAGATATTCTTTTGCTTTTCCGCAAGTTTGCAACAGATTTTGCAGACCGCTACAAAACCACATCGGTACAGCTTAACGATGATGCCAGGAATGTGCTCATTAATTATGGATGGCCGGGCAATGTAAGAGAACTGAAAAATATTGCCGAACAGATATCTGTACTAAGCCAGGATAAAAATATTACTGCCGAAAAATTGCGGGGCTTTTTACCTGATCATCAGTACAGCCGCCTGCCTGTTTTATCTGGCGGCAGCGGTGTGGTAAGCCAAACAGAGTTTGCCAACGAAAGAGAAATTTTATACAAACTTTTTTTTGATATGAAAAAAGATGTAAACGAATTGAAAAAAATGTTTTTTGATTTGCTGCAGAATCCAAATATCTCACAACATCCGCATGCACCGGCTTATCCGGGTGACAACAGCAATATAAAAGAACTGAATGCTACCGGCAACGGCTCACCATCTTACGGAGGTACATCTTCTGTAATACTGCATAACAGTAACGATAATGCCATACACCATCATGAAGATGTGGAAGAATCGCTGAGCATTGTAGATAAAGAAAAAGAACTTATCATAAAAGCATTAAAAAAACACCGGGGGAAAAGAAGAGATGCATCATTAGACCTTGGCATAAGCGAAAGAACTTTATACAGGAAATTGAAAGAGTATGATATTGAGGATCTTTAAAAAGTCCCCTCCGCCCCTTGGGGAACTTGCGGGTATATAAATATTCAGTCTTGTCAAATTTATTATTGAGGGAATATTAATTGATAAAAAAAATAAGAATATCGTTTTAAAATTTTGAACTGATAACATAATGAAATCTTCATTAAAAAATATTAAAATAATTATTAGTCTTTGCCTGTTAGTGAGCCTGGCCAGTTGTGCAACCTGTAAATACGGCACCAAAGATATCGGTGCTATTCCTCCGGAAATTAAAACCTTCAGGGTAAATTATCTTGAAAATAAAGCGCAATATGTAAACACACAACTTAGCCCCCAGCTTACAGAACAGGTAAAGGCCAAAATAATAAATACTACCCGGTTAAAACAAACCAATAATGACGATGCGCATTACGATATCAGCGGTTTTGTATCGCAATATTACACCAGCACGGTAAGCATTGCCGGTAACAACAGCAGTGGAAACAGGCTTACTGTAGGCTTTCACCTGGTATTTAGAAATACCCTTGACGAAAGCAAAAATTTTGAAACAGACCTGCTGCGTACATTTGATTTTGATGCAAGACTGTCTCTGCAGGATGCAGAAAGAACATTAAATGAAAGCATCGTAAAAAATATTACAGATGAAATTTTTAATAAGATTTTTTCTAACTGGTAATAGTTTTGCTGGTTGATATTTATTCTTTTAGTTTTGAAGCATGCCGCATAATCATTTATATAAAAATATATTTAATACCAATGGGTCTGATACAGGCGAAACCCTTATGCTGGAGAACCTGGTAAAAGAATATCCTTATTTTTCTGTGGCACATTTTTTCTTACTGCAGCATAGCAATGCTGCCAGTGCAAATTATAACAGTATAGCAGCTAAAACAGCCCTTCATTTTAATAACCCTTTTTTACTGCAGGAGCAATTGCAGAAAACTGAGGATCATGATTACGAAGAAGAAGAAATAATAAAAGAAGTTGCCACAGTTTCTGAAAATACAGATGAGGATGAATTGCTTAAGGCAGCAGAAAATGTAGCAATACCAGAAACGGTTGAAGCAAATGAAAGTGTAGAAAATGAAACGTATGCTTCTGCAAATGATGAGCATGTGGAAGAAGAAACATTTGCTCCCCTTGCAGAACATGCAGTAATTGCAGAAGCTGTTGAAGTAAATGAAACTTCCGCTCACGAAAATTATGCATACACTCCCGAAAAAATTGAAGATGCCATTTTAGAAAATGAAATTGTAGAAAGTGAAACGTATTCTTCTTTAAATGATGAACAGGTGGAAGAAGAATCATTTGCCCCGCTTACAGAAGAAGAAGTAATGCCTGAAACGGTTGAAGCAACTGATACTGCCCCACAGGAAATACATGCATACCTTACCGAAAAAATTGAAGACGCTATTATAGAAAATGAAATTGCAGCAAATGAACCGTCTGCTTATGTGGATGATGCACTTGTGAAAGAAGAAGTATCAGCACCGGTTATAGAAGATGAAATAATACCAGAAAAGATTAAAGCAAATGAAACTGTTACACAGGAAAATCATGCAGACGTTCCCGAAAAAATTGAAGATACAGGCGTAGAAAATAAATCCTCTTTAAATAAAGAAGAGGCTCTTATTTTTGAACCTTTATTTGCCACTGATTATTTTGCATCGCAGGGTATTAAACTTTCAGAAGAAGTAATGCCTTCAGATAAGCTGGGCAAACAACTTAAGAGCTTTACCGAATGGTTAAAAACCATGAAAAAAGTGCATGAAAGTAAATTGCCGGCTGGTAATGAAGCCCTGGATATGAGTGTACAAACCCTTGCAGAAAAAAGCAACCTGGAAGAAGATGTGATTACAGAAACCATGGCAGAAGTATTTTTGCAACAGGGCAAGCTGCATAAGGCTAAAGAAATATATGAAAAATTAAGTTTGCTCAATCCTTCTAAAAACGCTTACTTTGCAGCCAAAATAGAACAAATTATATAAAACAAAATAACATGTTAGCTTTATTCGGTGTATTAATTATTATTTTCTCTATAGTGCTGGGATTAATCGTATTAATTCAAAATCCAAAAGGTGGAGGCTTATCGGGTTCGTTAAGCGGCTTTGGCAACCAGTTAATGGGTGTAAAACAAAGTACAGATATTCTTGAAAAAGGAACCTGGTTCTTTGCTGCCATTGTAGGGTTACTTTGCCTGGCATCTCCTGCTTTTATTTCAAAAGATGGCAGTAGTTCTTCAGCCAATGATGAGTTGCTTAAAAATGCACCCACATCGGTACCACAACAAAAATCTGCAGTACCGGCAAACACTACCCCACTGCCAGGTGCACAACCTGTAAAACCTGCAGGCAACTAAAACCTTTTAAAATTTTTATAACCCCGCCCACTAAAGCGGGGTTTTTTATTTTACTTTGTTAAGCTTTTAACACCATCTTGATTTACTAAGTAGTCCGAAGCCCCCTGAACGAAACGGGCAGGGACTACGTGGAAATTTTAGATGCTATTATGCCGACAGAAATCAGTTTGGACTATTTATTAAGTAACGTCGGTATAAGAAACCATATTTGTATGAAAAAAATTATTATAACCATTCTTATTCTTATTGCAATTGCTGCTGCATATATTGGCTGGAAGATATTTGGCCCCACCTTACACTCCCCTACCGATAAATATCTTTACATTAAAACAGGCAGTAATTACCAGGATGTAAAAAATAACCTGCTGCAAAAAGAAATTATTACTTCTGAATTTTTGTTTGATAAACTTGCAAAGCAGGCAAAGTATGATAAATTGGTTAAGGCTGGCCGCTACGAAATTACAAACGGCATGAGTTTGTATAACCTTATCCGTATGCTTAAGTCGGGCAGCCAGGCTCCAGTGCGGCTGGTGATAAATAAATTGCGTACCAAAGAAGATTTAGCCAAAAAAATTGGTCAGCAGTTTGAATGCGATTCGCTTGATGCTATCAGTTTTCTTAACAATAATGATTCTCTTAAAAATTATGGGTTAGATACTCAAACTGTAATGACGGCTGTTATACCCAACACCTACCTCATCAACTGGAATTATTCTTTTAAAAAACTCTTTAGCACACTTAAAAAAGAAGAAGAAAAATTTTGGAATAAAGAACGCAAACAAAAAGCTGCGGATAAAAAACTGGCTCCTGCGCAGGTGTACATTATGGCCAGCATTGTAGAAGAAGAAAGCAATAAACTAAAAGATAAACCTTTAATTGCAAGTGTGTACATTAACAGGATTAATAAGGGCATGAAGCTGGAGGCCGACCCCACTGTAAAATATGCCATGAGAGATTTTGGACTTAAGCGGATATTATATGCTCATCTTAGCTATCCATCGTCTTACAACACATATCAAAATACAGGTTTGCCACCAGGGCCTATTTGCACCCCTTCTGCCCAAACCATAGATGCCGTGCTGGATGCACCACAAACAGATTATATTTTTTTTGTAGCCAAGCCCGATTTTAATGGGTATTCTAATTTTGCATCTACTTACACAGAGCACTTAAAATTTGCCAAAGCATATCAGCAGGCTTTGGATGAACTCATCAAAAAAAAGCAAGCACAATAAAACATTGACAAAATTTAAACGGATATTAATTACGAGTTCCCCGGTTGCTTTTTTAGTAAGAAAAAGTAAAAGCCTTAAGCTGCCCGGTTTTGAAGGTTTGCCCCTGTATGATGTGCTCGATTTTTTATGGAAGCAGATAAAAACCCATGGCCTTACAGAAAGAGCTTCTGCTATTTCCTATAATTTTGTTATGGCCTTACCTCCATCGCTGTTGTTTTTATTTACCCTTATCCCAAACCTTCCTTTCATATCAAAAAAAAATATAATCATCCAGCTTAACAGTCTTATCTATGATATTATTCCAAGCCCGGTTTATAATAGAGAAGTAATAAAGTTTGTAGATAGTTTTATTCAAAACTCCCGTATCGGTCTTTTATCATTTGGTTTGTTATTGTCGCTTTTTTTTGCATCCAATGCCATCATGGGGCTTATGCGTGCTTTTAATAAAAAAAATATTGGATTTCAAAAAAGAAAAGGATTACAGCAAAGGCTCATAGCGGTAAGGCTTACTGTTCTTTTGTTTGGTTTATTACTGGGTTATCTTATTTTGCTTATTATGCAGGGTGCTTTATTAAAATTACTGGTAACCAATGAAACCCTTCGGGAAGTTTTTTCTTATGTGCGCTGGCTGCTTATGATTATGCTTATCTTTTTAGCCATTGGTTATATTTTTAAATATGCCCCATCTGTACAAAAAAAATGGAAACTTAATTCGCCTGGTACCATACTGGCTACGGGTTTAAGCATAATTGCCTCTTTTGGTTTTTCTGCTTTTGTAAACAGTTTTGGAAAATACAATGCACTCTACGGCTCTATTGGAACAATAATGATGATAATGGCACTTATTTATATTAATTCACTGGCATTGCTCATTGGCTTTGAATTAAATGTAAGCATCAGATCGTTAAGGGCAAATGCCATACACCGCATTGAAGAAGAAGCAGCACTAAAAGAAAAAAGTATGCCGCCGGATGATACACCGTTTAAATAATTTATGATTTTTGATAAATAAATATTTATTCTCCTGCTTTAATTTTATACCATCAATCATCATCCTCAAAAAAAATTAAAATGAAAAAGATATTTTTAATAATGGCTCCCGTTGCCATTATAGTTTTAGCCAGCCTGGCTTTTATGCCTGGCCAAACTTTAAGCATTGGAAGCACTATGCCAAAGGCAGACGTGAAAATGAAAGATGTAAATGGTAAAATGATAAGTATGAAAGAGGAGATAAAAGCCAACGGTGTAATGGTAATGTTTAGCTGCAACACCTGCCCTTATGTAATAAAAAACCAGGGCCGTACTATTGCCATAAACAACTATGCACAAAAAATGAAAGTAGGTGTAATTGTTTTAAACAGCAATGAAGCCTACCGTAACCAGGAAGATAGCTACGAAGCCATGCAGGCTTATGCCAAACAGCAAAAATATAACTGGAGTTATGTGATAGATAAAAATCATGAAATAGCAGATGTATTTGGTGCCAACCGCACTCCCGAAGTTTTTTTGTTTGATAAAAACCTCACCCTGGTTTATCATGGTGCAATAGATGATAACCCTTCTGATGCTGCTGCAGTAAACAGGCATTATCTTAAAGAAGCCATAACAGAACTGGCAGCAGGTAAAAACATTACAGTAAAAGAAAGCCGCAGTGTAGGCTGCAGCATTAAACGTATTAAATAGTTTTTTTTATTTATAAAGAAGCCCGGCTTTATAGCCGGGCTTCTTTTTGCAGATGTACAATTAAAATATACGGCATTATCAAATCTAATTTTTCTCTCTGCGCCCTGCACCCCTCTGCGTGCCACATTCCTCTGCCTGCATTTTTTTTGCACCCTCTGCTTATCGCCCTCCACATATTCCTTCTCCTCATATCATCAATCATTGCTATCTTACCCAATATTTATTATGAAAACATTTTTTTTATATTTTATTGTACTCTTAAGTTTATGCATAAGCGCATGCAGCCAAAAAAACTATAGCACAAAACCTGCTTACCAGTTTAAAAGCACCGATGGCAAACCAGACTATACCAATTTAAGTTATTGGGCAGCCCACCCCTGGAAATGGGATACTTCCGACAGCGTTCCCAAACCGCTGCAAAAAAATGATAGTAAAGATTCTATGGTAGATGTTTTTTTTGTGCACCCCACTACACTTACCAGTAAAAAAAATACAAACAGCAATGCATTAATAGATGATGCGGCCACAAACAGTAAAACAGATTACTCTGCTATTTTATACCAGGCCAGTGCATTTAATGAGCAATGCAGGGTATTTGCTCCAAGATACCGCCAGGCACATTACGGAAATTATTTTACAGCAGATACACTCAGGGCCAAACAGGCTTTTGAGCTGGCCTATGAAGATGTAAAAAATGCATTTGAAACCTATCTTAAATATTACAGCAATGGCAGGCCCATTATTATTGCATCGCATAGCCAGGGCACCACGCATGCTGCACGTTTGCTAAAAGAATTTTTTGAAGGAAAAGTTTTACAGAATAAACTGGTTTGCGCATACATTATTGGTATGCCCATTCCTGATAATTATTTTACAGCCATAAAGCCATGCACAGATTCGCTCGGTACCGGTTGTTTTGTTACCTGGCGCACTTTTCAAAAAGGATACGAAGGAAGTGAGTTTGTAAAAAAAGAAATTTTTAAAGCAGTAGTAACAAACCCGCTTACCTGGAGCTTAGATAGCAACTATGCACCTGCAGGCTTAAACCACGGTGGGGTTTTAAAAAATTTTAATAAAATAAGCCCTGCTGTGGTAGATGCACAGGTTTATAAAAATATTTTGTGGAGCAGCAAGCCCAAATTTTTTGGTAACTTTTTATTAAGGCAAAAAAATTATCATATTGGGGATATTAATTTGTTCTATAATAATATAAGGCAAAATGTAAAAACAAGAATTGGAATGTATTGGAAACAGTGATGATAATACCTTTAAAAAAATGATCTTTATTTCTCCTGAAATTTATCTGCTATATTTTTTTATGACCTGTTTTTTTCTTCTTTAATCTTTTAGCGAAAAAATTATTAGAAGCATAGCGTAAAGAGCTGTATTCCTTCTGGTCTACTTTACCATTTATTATTTGCAAAAAACTCATATAGTAGAATTTGCTTTTACAAAATCGGAAACCAGGTAACTTATAAGCTTACCGGTGCTCTCATCCTTGGCACCATCTGCAAGTTGGCTTGCAGCTTCTGATATGTGCAGGTAGGCAACTTTAGCATCGGTAGATGCAAAATTAATATACTGCCTTGCCTGCAAAACCGAAATACCAGTGGGGGTGCAGGCACTGCTTAAAACATATTCTACTGCATCCAGGTCTATTTCTATACCGGTATAGGTATCTTCTGTAAAACCGGTGGCATGTGCAATTGCCTGTATAAAATTCTTTTTTTCATGAATAAAAATATCTTCATAACTGCAATACTGTATAAATGGATTTGCATGAATATCCATTAAAATATTTTGGGAAATATAATTTTCATGTAAACCGATAATTGAATATTTGCCCATATATCCATCTGCTTCTGCATAGCGGAAAGCATTACCGCTATGGCGGCCTTCCATACTTTTATAATCGGTATGGGCATCCAGGTTTATGCAGTTTATCTGGGCCAGCGGTATTATTTCTGCTTTATGCAATCCTTTGCTCACTCCCTTAATAATGGGATAAGAATTGTTATGGCCACCACCTATAACAATGGGTATTTTTTTACTGGCAGCAATAATTTTCAATATAGATTCTACCTCCTCATCAATAATATTAACGGCATGCCTGTAAGCATCCACCATTTCATCAGGATTATAGGCATGATTTTCTACCAGGTATTTCATGTCGCCAAAATCAAAATGGCCCAACAGTAAAATACTTTCACCCGTAAAAAAATCATTGCTTTGAATATTTAAAAATTCGCTTAAAAACGGAATCCAGTTCGTATCTGCTCCGCCGGTTCCTAAATTTGCTTTTACACCTATATCTTCCGGTATGCCCAGCAATACATATTTTGCATTGGATTGCTGTAATCCTTCGGGCCAGTCTGCTCCTTCTTTTAAATGTTGAATACGCTCCCCCAGCCTTGTTTCGTAGCGCCGTACTTTAGTTAAAGACAGGATATCTTTTTTAGAGTAAAACTTAAAATGTTTCATGGCGGGAAGTTAGTAAAATTCTTTAGTAAACATTTTATTTGAACAGAAATGCAGCATTCTTATTTTTGGCGGCACAAATAAAAATCCGCTTATATATCCTTGGTAGAAAGCAAAGAAATATTATTCCTTTTTTTAGAAGCAGTTTGAGTTATTTTTTTGAGATTGTTATATGGGCTATAATGCTGCCATTATGTATGCCGATGAAAGGATTGTGACACAACACTGATGCTATGAAAATCTTTCGCTGGTATTCAAAATAAATAACTCAAACAGCTTCTTTTAATAACCCGCTATGACATTTTTCTAAAATAAAGCCCTCACAGAAGCACGGCCAATATGCACCGTTTGAGATGTGCCGGGTTTGCGGCCTTCATAGTTAATACTCATTTCTATATTACCTGCAATACGCTTGGTAAATTCTATATTCCACAAAAAGTTTTTTCCCGGCACAAGGCCATCAAGCAGGATATAACCTACAGTAGTGTTGGCTGCACCGGGGTATGCTTTAAATGCAATCTGGTTGTAAGTAAATTTTGCAACAATACTGCTGTTGGAAAGTGTATTGTATTTTATCTCGGCTTTAAGCGCATTGTTGCCGGAGGTTTCCATAGAATCAGTCCTATTTTTCCGGGAAGATAATACATAACCCAGCGTAGCCCGCAGGTTTGATTTATAGATATAAGAAATATTGGGCTCCAGGTAATAATTAATAATATTGTAGTTGCGGTTATCAAATTTTGCAGAGCTGGTACTGAGTATATTTTTTACCTGCCGCAAATTTAAATTGCTTATAAAATTGCGCTTAAGATTTATACGGATTTTTCCGGAAAGATTATCCAGCCTGCGGCTTTCAAACCCATAAGCCAGCAGCGATTTTGCAGATGACTGGCTGTGGGTAAATTCTAATCCCCATTTAGAGCTTGTTCTGTTATAAAAAAAAGTGTTGGATATGTAGGAGTTCAGGGTAATGAGTGAGGTGTCCTCCAGTTTTTTATCAAAAGGATTAAACAAAAAACTTCCATCGCTTACTGCTTTTTTACTTATCTGCAATGCAGAGCTGGTGGCACTGTTTATCAGTAATTTTCTCCAGCCTCTTTTTGAGTTGGCAGCATTCATAATAAGTTTGGGATCTAAACTAAAACTATAATTAAACTGCAGGTAATTTGCTTTTACATACTGGTTAGAGGGAGAAAATACACGGATGTATTTTTTCTGATCCTGGAAGAGTGCTTCCTCAAATTCATTAAGCTCGGCAATACCATTGGCATTATAATCTATCCAGGTAAACTGCCCCTGCCCTGCCGGCACTTCTACATAAG
This sequence comes from Chitinophagaceae bacterium, assembly GCA_043772635.1. Taxonomy (GTDB): domain Bacteria; phylum Bacteroidota; class Bacteroidia; order Chitinophagales; family Chitinophagaceae; genus Ferruginibacter. Next base: position 13,039 of record JAYVGA010000015.1, on the reverse strand, counting down.
AAAATTCTCTTTTCTGCTCCTGCCCGCTTCCCAATTCATACAATATATTTCCGGTTAAAAATCCTTTCCATTCATTTACATAATATTCTGTGCGGCTTAAAATACTTTCATCAGATTTTTGGCGGCTTATTAATGCATCGGTTACTTTTAGTTCTCTAAAAGTTACGGTAAACTTTGCCTGGTGTTTTTCATTTTTTAAAAGCTCGGCAAATAAATTATAGTTATTACTTTTATCGGCCTGTTTCAGTTCTAGGCCTTTTGGTAAAAGATCATTTCGCCTGTAATAAGAAACGCCCCATTTATTTAGTTTTTGCTGGTTGCTCCTTAAGTATAATTCATAAATATTAAACGCAAAACTTACCGGCGTTAAAGTATCGGATATTTTATTGCTGATGGTATTGCGTTCGCCGGTATATTTAAAACCGGTTTCCATAAGGTTAAGTTTTTTTAATTCTTTTTTAATATCTACCATGGGGCGGAAAAAACTTCCTTTATTAAAAATATCATCAATTAAACTAAGGCTGATATTATTAATAAGTTTCCACCCTTTGTAATCGCTGTACTGCTGCAGCCTGTGCATCCATCCTCTAAAATTATCGCTGCGCCTGTAGTTCATAATTTCGTACCGGATGTTATTGCCTTTTATATCGCCCAGCTTAAGGGCGGCGTTGGTGATTTCTTCATCGGCTACAGGTCGTTCGTAAGGCAGGCTCCAATCTCTCAAAAACTCTACATTGCGCAGGCGCTCCAAGGGTTTAAATCTGCGCTGCACATATTCATAACCAAGAGTAGTTTGCATTAATAGATTTTTTTTGCCCAGTTTTATTTTTATACTGTCGTTTTGCAAACCCAGCTTTGCAGCAAAGCCATTGTCATTATTTTTATCTTTTGCCGAAAAAAGATTTACATCATAATTGCTCATGGCAACTTCTGTAGTAATTTTTGTTTTGGTACTGATAAGATAATTTGCACCGAGGGTAAAAACCTGAAGCTTCTTTGGAGTTACAAGTAAAGTAACCGGCTCCCAATCGCCCTGCGGGGCATTATTAAAACCCGGCTGCACCCATTCAAACACCCTGCCGTTTGCAGCGTTTAAGAGTTGCCGGTAGTTTCCCCTGCCGGGCCCCAGGTAGCTAAAAGATAAATTATATAAAACAGCGCCGGCATCGTTTGATTGTACAAAAATTGAATCCCGTTGTGTAATATTATAAACGGTATCCGTTTTTTTATACAGGATTTTACCAATGGTAAAAGTGTCTCTCACAGCGTTTTGGTCAAATGCCCTTGATATGCTGTCGCCAATATTGGAGAGAAATTGTTTCTGATCTATATCCAGCGTTTGATCTATCGAAGAATTTTTTGCATCGGTATTGGAATATGCACCTGCATTAATAAACAATTTTTTTCCTACCTGCATTTCATCGCTCACATATAATTGTGAGTTTAAAAAATTGCGGTCGGAGTATTCAAACTCTACCTGTATCCTGCTGTCTTTGGTTATCATACGTTTTGGCGTAAACGTAATTTCGGCGGTATTGTAATTAATTACATAGTCCTGGTCTTCTCCCCGTTTTAATAAAATACCATCTATAAAAACCCTTTCGGTATTGGCAAGAATTACGAAATACAATTCGTTATTTGCACCCTGCAGCCTGTATGGGCCCTGGTTTCCTTCCAGTGCATTTAAAAAATTCCTGGTAAATTTTCCTTTGGCAATTGCCCCGCTTGCCAGCACAGAGTTTTTAATATTTTTTCCAATATTATGGTCGGTAATAAACGAAACACCCTGCAGCCGTTTATAAAAATTGAGAAAATAATTTTTACTCTGTCTTATATCTATATCACCAAAATTGGCCTGCCATTTTTTCTTTTTAACCTGCAGGTATATCCGGTCAAAATCCCTGAGGTCGGCTGTGTTACCATCCGGTTGTATAGGAATATTATTATCGGTTATGGCAGCAGTTAATTCAAGGCTGTCGCCAATAAAACCATTTAACTGCAGGTTCATGCTGCTGTTTACCACGGCATCCTGGTTATTGCCAAAAGAAATAGCTCTGCCAAAACTTCCTTCCGACTGAAGGCCTCCAAAATTCATAAAAGGATTTACGGTCTTATTACTGTTTCTAACAGTAAGCGGTTTTTCTGCCAAAAAATTGTTGCGTACGCTGTCGTAATTATACCTGCGGGTTACAGCGTTTAATTTAAAAGGAAACACCCGGTAGCTTACCCATACATTTTCTGCAGCAGGTTTTTGCAGCCAGGTAAGTTTTGCATTTACTTCATCAATAATATATGCAGATGTGGCAATGTTATCAATAGTAAAAGTGTTGGGTGCAATACTTAAGGTATCCAGGATTATTTCTGCGGCAGATGTAGAAATTATTTTTTTACGCAGGTTAGATAAAATCCCAGCATTGTTTTGCGCATGCAAAAACTGCATGAACAGTATACATAGTAGTAAAAGATATAGCTTTCTTTGGTTCAAATGTGTATTTGTAAGTTATAACGGATTAAAATTAGCACTATTATTCAAGATGCTGTTTATAGCTACAATACTGCAAAAAAATACCTTCCCTGGTAAGAGAAGGTGTCGTATAGGTATTTGGCAACTTTTAAAAGACCAACAATGTGAAAATTTATTGTGGTAGTGGCCTGATACCTAATAATCGCTGCTTAAGCCTGCGCCAAAGAATTCCCTGTTCATCCTGGCAATATTAGAAACAGAAATTCCTTTAGGGCATTCTGCTTCGCAGGCATAGGTATTGGTACAGTTGCCAAAGCCTTCTTTATCCATTTGAGCCACCATATTTAAAACCCTCGATTCTCTCTCGGGGCCACCCTGTGGCAGCAAAGCCAGTTGAGAAACTTTGGCACTTACAAATAACATGGCACTTCCGTTTTTGCAGGTAGCCACACAGGCCCCACATCCAATACAGGATGCTGCCATAAAAGCATCGTCTGCATTTTTTTTATCTATAGGTATAGCATTGGCATCTACAGCATTACCAGTGTTTACGCTGATGTATCCACCTGCCTGTATAATACGGTCAAATGCACTGCGATCTACCATTAAATCTTTTATCACCGGAAAAGCTTTACTGCGCCAGGGTTCTACCACAATGGTATCGCCATCTTTAAAGGCACGCATATGCAATTGGCAGGTAGTATTTTGCTGCCATGGCCCATGTGGCTGCCCATCTATGTACATACTGCAGGCGCCACAAATACCTTCCCTGCAATCGTGGTCAAAAGTAATGGGGTCATTACCTTCTGCAATAAGTGTTTCGTTTAATACGTCTATCATTTCCAGGAAACTCATTTCGGAAGAAATGTTTTTTACAGGATAAGTTTCAAAACTTCCTTTGGTTGCTGCGTTTTTTTGGCGCCAGACTTTAAGTGTGAGATTCATGTTGTAATGCTCCATAATACTTAAATACTTTTATACTTATGCTTATAAATTGCTACTAAATTTCGTCTTCGTAATTCTCTTTCACAATAAAATTTCCCCTTAAACTCTTAAACCTTAGTACAAGTCTTTGTTGATGAGATTCTAAAAACCTGTTTCTTTTATAGGCCGAAGGAATTACCCTTCCAAACAAAATCACATTCTGTAAATCTGCAACTGTTTTGTTTAAACTGTTTTCTATTTGCTTAAATGCATCTCCAACTGAAATTCCTTTTAACTCTACATAATAACCTTTGGTATTAGTATTCTCCTTTTCTGCAATTAAAATTGCTTCACATCCTTTTTCTCCAACACTATTAATAACACATTTCTCAATCTTAACTTTTGTAACCTGCCAGCTTTTTGTTGTATTTCTTAAACAATACCTTCTCCCCTTTTCAATTAAAACAACATTGCTTTGTGTCGTTTTATTCAATTTTTCATCATCAATACAACGAATATATTTTTCTAAAAAAAGCATGCTTATTTATCAAAATTTAAATCAGCAAGTTCATGCCATTGTTTGCTTAATACCTCAGATATTTCATCAATTTTTTCTACTTTAATTTGTTTTAGTTCTTCATCCATGATGTTCTCATAAGTTCCATCAGTTAATAACTGATAGACTGATACATCATCAGGATTAAGCCAATATTTTTTTGCAATCTTAATATTGTTCTCAACTTCTTCTCCATTAGTTTTTCCAACTTCATGAGCATACATCAAGTTATTAAGTGTTGCCAAAATATATGGGCTATGAGTAGTAATAACTAATCTGCAATAATAGTCAAAGCCGTTAGCTGTTTCATATTTAAGCTTTGCAATAAAATACTCTATCATTTTTTTTTGAGTTGCCGGAAAACAGTTTAGTTCAGGCTCTTCAATAATTATGTACGGACAATTTGTGTTATGCGAAACTGTTCTATCGGTTGGATAATTTAACTCAACAGAAGTATCAAATACTGTTAATAAAGGAATTGCGCTATTAACGGCACTAGATGCTTCTTCTATCAGTATTTCTTGCCCATTGTTTAATATAATTACATCATCACCGTTCACGTACTTATACTTCACATTTAGAATATCAGTATAGTTATATAAACTTTTTGCTTTTTTAGCATTAATAACACTTTGCCCAAAATAATAAAAGAATTTTGGTAAAGGAGCCCCAACAGCTGCTATTGCATTTAGTGAATCTTTTAGTAAGACTACTGCTTCTCTATAAGCAGGTATAAATCCTATTAAAAATGTATGCTTACTCTTTTGTTCTTGCAAATTTCCTTTTACATCAATTCTCTGGTTTTCATATTTTAAATATGCAAAAGAATCACTGAACTCTATAAAAGTATCTGTTTTTAGGTAATTCAATATCCCAAAATTCTCTAATTGTTTTTTAAATTCGATTAGAAAAGCATCCATGATTTCATCCTGCCCGGCAGGTTTCCCATTTATGTGTAAATTCATTTCCGGAAAAACTGTAACTTCTTTAATTACAGATAATAATTTTGCAACAGTACTCTTTCCGGTTCCCTGATCCCCAATTAAAACATTTATCTTTTTAAAATCAAAAGACATTTTTTTAATTGGCCCAAAATCTTCTATGATAAGTTTTTCACTCATAACTTATTTGTACGAACGTTGTGTAGGTTTCACCACTTCAAACTCCAGTGTTTCTTTATTTAATTCCCAGTTGCTTTCTCCTTTATATTCCCAGGCACTCACATAACTGTAGTTTTCATCATCCCGTTTTGCCTCTCCATCTTCTGTTTGGCTCTCTTCTCTAAAATGCCCACCGCAACTTTCGTTTCGGTTCAATGCATCTTTACACATTAATTCTCCCAACTCTATAAAGTCTGCTACTCTGCCTGCTTTATCCAGTTCGGTATTCATATTATTTATTTCGCCGGGTATGCGCACATTACTCCAAAACTCTTTTTTAAGTTGTTGTATTTGAGAGATGGCTTCTTTTAATCCTTCTTCATTTCTGGCCATACCACATTTATCCCACATAATTTTACCCAGGCGCTTGTGAAAACTTTCTACCGTTTCTGTTCCTTTAATATTCATGAGGGTGTTTATCCTTTCGCTCACTGCTTTTTCTGTTTCTACAAATGCATTATGATCCGTAGATATAGCGGCAGTGCGTATTTCATCGGCCAGGTAATTACCCAAAGTGTAGGGTATTACAAAGTATCCATCGGCAAGCCCCTGCATTAAAGCAGATGCGCCGAGCCTGTTTGCGCCATGATCGCTAAAGTTGGCTTCGCCCAAAGCATACAGGCCTTTCACCGTTGTCTGCAATTCATAATCTACCCAAAGACCACCCATGGTATAATGCACAGCAGGGTAAATGCGCATGGGCATTTCGTAAGGGTTTTCGCCGGTAATCTTTTCATACATTTCAAACAGGTTGCCATATTTTTCTTCCACTACTTTTTTTCCGAGGGTAATAATATCTGTATCTACAGCTTCTGTATTTCCTGTTTTGCCTGCCTCAATCTTTCCGTAACGTTTTATCGCATCGGCAAAATCCAGGTATACTGCCATCTTTGTAGTACCTACACCATAACCTGCATCGCATCTTTCTTTGGCAGCCCTTGAAGCCACATCCCTTGGCACCAGGTTTCCAAAAGCGGGATATCTTCTTTCTAAATAATAATCTCTTTCGTCTTCAGGAATATTAATGGCTTTGCGGGTATCATTTTGTTTTTTAGGAACCCATATACGGCCATCATTGCGCAAACTCTCACTCATTAAAGTAAGCTTACTCTGGTGATCGCCGCTTACCGGAATACAGGTAGGATGTATTTGTGTAAAACAGGGATTGCCAAAGAATGCGCCTTTTTTATGTGCCTTCCAGGCTGCAGTTACATTACTGCCCATTGCATTTGTACTTAAATAAAAAACATTGCCATAACCACCACTGCATAAAAGTACTGCGTGGCCAAAGTGACGTTCCAGCTTTCCGGAAACCAAATCACGGGCAATAATACCTCTTGCTTTTCCATCAATCATTACTACATCCAGCATTTCGTGGCGGCTATGCATGGTTACATTTCCCAATGCTACCTGTCTTTCCAGCGCACTGTAGGCACCCAGTAATAACTGCTGGCCTGTTTGGCCTGCGGCATAAAAAGTACGCTGCACCTGTGTGCCGCCAAAAGAACGGTTGCTGAGCAAGCCACCATACTCCCGGGCAAAAGGCACGCCCTGAGCCACACACTGATCAATAATAGCAGCACTTACTTCAGCAAGCCTGTGCACATTACCTTCACGTGAGCGGTAATCGCCACCTTTTACAGTATCGTAAAATAAACGGAAAACAGAATCTCCATCGTTTTGATAATTCTTAGCAGCATTAATGCCACCCTGCGCAGCAATACTATGTGCACGGCGTGGACTATCCTGAAAACAAAATGCTTTTACCTGGTAACCCATTTCGCCCAAAGCTGCAGCAGCAGATGCGCCGGCTAATCCGGTGCCCACTACAATTACTTCCAGTTTACGTTTGTTGGAAGGATTTACCAGTTTTACATGCCCTTTGTAATCGCTCCACTTTTCATCCATTTTACCCTGCGGAATTTTTGCGTCTAAAGCCATATCGGTTTATTGGTTGATTAGTTATGTATTGATTATTTTTTTTGGGACAAACATTTGTTCTTCTTCAACATTGTTGTGTCACTCACTTGTACTTTTTGTTCTTTATTAAACCATGAAAGAAACACTTTGTTCATTTGTCCTTTAAAGTTTAGAATAAGTTGGAAGCAAGAATTTTGCCTATTGCACATTGCCTATTGCCTATTGCACATTCTCATTCCCTAACTTATCCACCCAAAATAAATGGACAATGGCATTAAAGCAAATAAAATACAAATCAAAATTGAATATCCTGTACCAGCCGCTTTAATTATTGGGGTGTACCTTTTATGATTAAGCCCCATGGTTTGAAATGCACTTTGAAAGCCATGAAAAAGGTGCCAGAACAATGCAATTAATCCTACCATGTACAAGGCAACAATATACCATTCGCCAAAAACCAATTTCATTTCTTCAAAAAGATTGTGTGGCACATCTCCACCATACAATGCAATTTTAGTACCCACAAAAAAATGAGAGATATGCATAATAAGAAACAGCAGTAAAAGCGTACCCAGTATGCCCATGCTGCGGCTGTACCATGTACTGTTTTTATCCGGCTTATTGGTATGATAGGCTACCGGCCGGGCTGCACGGTTTTGTTTCCACAATAATAAACCCTGTATAATGTGCAGTATTAAGGTTGCAAACAAACCTATTTCCAAAAAGCGCAGTATCCAGTTGTGGCTCATAAAATGAGCTACATTATTAAAGGTTACTCCCCCATCGTTTAAAAAAATACAGGAATTAATTCCTGCATGTACTATTAAAAAAGTGATAAGAAAAAGACCGGTTAAGGCCATAGTAATTTTTTTTCCTATTGAAGAAGTAAAAATCTGTTTCCAGGTCATAAGTGTGAGAATAGTGTAAAATGATAGTGTTGCAAATTTAAAGGTAGTAGGGCAAAAAATAATAATTATTTAATTCTTTTATTTACAAAATGATATAAATCATATCAAATACCAGCCACTAATCCAGCCTTTTCATCATCTCATTATTAATAACCTGGTATATAATTTCTGGCTTTAGGGTGCGCCACTCATCCATTTGCAGCAGGCTTACATAATGGGTGAGCCTTGCTTTTTTAAAATCGTATGTACTTTGTTCGGGCATATTAATTAAGGCCACCCACCCGTTGTCGTCTTCCAGTTGTTCTCTCCATTCTTCGTAATAGCTGTCGTCGCTGCTGTGAAAATTCAGCACATTTTCTGCAATAATTATATAACGGGTAATTCCCTGCTTAAACAATAAATCGGTAATATCTCTTCTCAGCGTCATGATATCATTTTCTATCGCATCATTCCATTCGCCCAGTAATTCTATAACAACAAAATGTGCTTCGTAATCTATAAACAAAATTTTCATGTACAGGTTGCGGCTGCCAAAATCGTCCCATTGCGGATGTATGTAAAAGTTATACAGGGTTTGTGAATACTCAAATTCGCTGTAGGTACGTCCATAAAATGGGGAGCGTTCATCCTCTTCGGCTGTGTACATATGCCGCCAGTTGTAATAAGGTTCTATATCCTGCATGTATTGGTAGGTGATTAATTATTTAATTGGTTGCTCATGCAAATTTCTAAAAAAAATATCGAAATAATTCACCCGGATTATCTGCATTAATAAATAAACTGCCATTCGTATCTTTTCTAAACTTATTAATCTGTTCCTCTGCATTCATCATTCAGCGAAATCCCTTAATCCCCATAATCAGCATTAAAAGAAAGAAGGTGACATTTGGAAATCCCAATCTAAAATTTTCGAAATTAATTGTTCATCCATCTGCATTCATCATTCAGCGAAATCCCATAATCCTCATAATCAGCGCTAAAAAAAAGAGGCTGCCCTAAGACAGCCTCACTCTTATTAACCCCAAATTATTTTTACTGAATCATTACTTTTTCTGTGAATACAATTTGTTTGGCCTCGTCATATACTTTTACCAAATACATTCCCTGTGCCGGCCTGCGTATTAAATTTACCTGTTCTTTTTGCAACCCCTTGCTGATGTTTACTTTTTTTGTTTGTAAAATACGGCCCGAAAGATCGGATAATGTAACAGAATAATTACCGGCTTTTTGCCCGTCAAACAACACCGCAAAAGTAGAAGCAGTTACCGGGTTAGGGAAAACCCTTTTATCTGCATTGCTAAAAATATTTTCGGTAAGAGTAGATGGAGTTACAGCATATTTCCTGGCAGCATCTGCTTCTTTTTGCAAAAGCAAATTGCCATTGGCAAGGTCTGATGCATTGTAGCGGCGGTCTGATCCTTCAATGGCTGTGGCAGAAAGGTCACCCAGTTTTACTTTGTAATAACCTTCAAAAACATTGGCGCTGCTCACCACAATATCTCCATCTGCATTTACTGCTGCAGCATTGGTTGTATAATTTGCAGGCAAACCATTTATAACAGCTTTGTGTGTAGCCACACGGCTTTCAATATCTATCACAAATACATGCCTGTTTGCAGATATCAGGTATAATTTTCCATAGGCATCTGCAAGCATATCGCCACCCCAGCTGGTGCATTTGTTATGTACAGAAAGACCGCTGTTTTTTTCATCATCAATTAAATTACCCAAGTCTGTAATTACTGGCTTTTTACCCGTGGTAAATCTTACCAGGTGGTTGCCATCGTTGGTTACAGCATAGCCATTTCCATCGGCAGCAATTACCATACGGGTAATATGGTTGGCTTCGTCAAAAGCATTTCCAAAATTTAAAGCATCTGATGATAAACTGTAAAACTGCGGGGTTTCATTTTTTATATTAAGATCTACCCAGCGCAACTCACCCACACGCATGGGCGAAAAGAAAAGTTTATTACTGCGCCTGTCGTATGCTGCTGCTGCTACAAAAGATCCTGTTGGATAATCTTTAGACTGATAAATATTTTCAGTTGCAGCACTGCTTTGTGTACTTACTTTTTTAGCATTTATATCCGTAAGCACAAAATTACTTTTGCTTCTTTGAAATATTGTTTTTGAAACCTTGCCTGTACCCAGGTCTACCTGGCGTATGTTCATCCACAGATAATCCTGGTTGCCATCGCCCGTTATGGCAAAAGCTTTATTGGCATTTTGTGCTGTGGCCATAGCAGCAGAAACAATAAAAGCGGAGGAGAGTAGAAGTTTGTAATTCATAAGAGCGTTTTTATAGTTAAAAATTTGAATACTAATTTACCATTATAAATTACAACATCCAATAAATTTTTAAGAATGGTAATTTTCCATTGCTCTTTTTACGGTGCCATGCTTAAGCAGCAATGTTTTAGCCAGCTCATAATCTGTTAAGTGCAGGTTATGCATCACCATTTTTACCCCCCTGTCCACCAGTTTATCATTGGTAAGCTGCATGTTTACCATTTTGTTATCTTCTACCCTTCCCAATTGTATCATAACACTCGTAGATATCATATTTAAAACCAGTTTTTGTGCGGTGCCGCTTTTCATGCGGGTACTGCCGGTTACAAACTCAGGCCCTACCACTACTTCTATCGGATAATCTGCTGCTGCACTCAGCGGTGCATGGGGGTTGCAGCAAATACTGCCGGTAACAATGCCATGCTGCCTGCAGGTTTCCAAAGCGCTTATTACATAAGGCGTGGTGCCGCTTGCGGCTATGCCAATTACCACGTCTGCTTCATTTACTTTATGCTCCATTAAATCAAGCCAGCCCTGTTGGGTATCATCTTCTGCAAATTCTACAGCTTCTGTAATGGCTTTATTGCCACCGGCAATAATGCCTATAACCAAACCATAAGGAACACCGTAGGTAGGCGGGCACTCGCTGGCATCTACTATACCCAGCCTGCCGCTGGTACCTGCGCCAATATAAAATAAACGGCCACCCATGAGCATTTTATCTACAATTACCTGTATTAATATTTCTATTTGCGGTATTTGCTGCTGCACAATAACCGGCACTTTATTATCTTCTTTATTAATGTTTAACAATAATTCCTTTACATTCATTTTATCCAGGTGGCGGTAAAGAGAATCGGTCTCAGTAATTTTTTGAAAAGCCATAATGCTGTAGTTGCTTATTCTTTTATTTATTGTTGATGATATTTAATTAATCCTTCCATAGGATTTTTTAATACCCGGCCCAGTTGCAGCTCGTAAGAATCACAAAGATCCTGTAATACATCTTTAAAACCGTAAGCTATACTTCCTATAAAATGCAGGGGCATTATCCAGCTTTCCCGGTATTTGTATACATGGTTAAAGAAAAAATCATTGAGCCCGTCTTCTATAATATTTTCAATCATATAGTGCCCCCGGTTTTCTGCAAGAAAAATGGCAAAGCCTGCAAGGTAGCGGTTGGGTAATGGTTTTTTGTAAACAGCTTCTAATATTTCTACAGCCGTTGTATTAAATTTTGCTTTAAAGCGCTCCATCAAATCTTCATCAAAAGTGTTATACAAAAAATACTGAACTACTTTTTTGCCCAGGTAGGCACCACTGCCTTCATCGCCCAGCACATAACCAAGGCCGGGGCTGTTTTTTATAATTTTTTTACCGTTATAATAGCAGGAGTTAGAGCCGGTGCCCAAAATGCACGCTACGCCTTTTTCGTTTCCGCAAAGAGCTTTGGCGGCACCCATCAGGTCATGTTGTACCTGTATTATTGCTTTTTTAAAATGCCTGTGTATGGCTCTTTTTACTATTGCAGCATTGGCAGGGTTGCTGCAGCCGGTGCCATAAAAAAACACTTCGCCTGGTACAGCATCTTTTAATTTTGGAATCAATTCTTTTTTTAAAATATCACTTATCTGTTCTTCGTTTAAAAAATATGGGCTAAGGCCCTGGGTGGTAATTTTCTTCTTTTTATTATCCTGCAGCAGGCACCACTCTGTTTTGGTAGAACCACTGTCTGCAATTAAAATGGATTTCATTGGTGTTTTTTATTTAGCAGGTAAGATAGAACAATCCCAACAAAAGCTATAAAAAATTACAAGGTAACCAACAAAAAATTACCTTCGCAGGCATTCAAATGGTTGGGTGCTTTTAAAATTGTTGCAGAGGATTGTCAACCTTATAATGGATTGTAATATTAAATAGATTTTTTTTAAAGGTTGACAACCCTGAATACATTAAAATGGTTTATGGCTTTGGCCAAAAAATAATAAAAGGATAATGGAGAAAAAAAAAATACAGGTATGGTTACCACTTTTGTTTAGCATTACCATGGTAGCGGGTATGTTTATAGGTTACAAAATGAGAGATGGATTGCCCGGCAAAAGTTTTTTTTATACAGAAAAACGCAGAACACTACAGGAAGTGATGGATCTTATACAAAACAAGTATGTAGATACCGTAAACCTGGAGGCACTTTCTGATACAGCCATTGCTGCACTGCTGGCCAAATTAGACCCACACTCTGTTTATATACCTGCAGAAGATTTACAGGAAGCTAACGAAGATATTGCCGGCAATTTTTTTGGTATAGGTGTGGAGTTTAACCAGATAAATGATACCATTCATGTAGTGAATGTGGTAAAAGACGGCCCGGCTTTTAAAGCTGGTGTACAAACAGGAGATGAGATTTTAAAAGCAGATGATTCTGTTTTAAGTGGTAAGAAAATACCCGGCGATAGAATACGGAAAAATCTTAGAGGCACATTAGGAAGTATAGTAAACGTAACCGTACTTAGAAATGGAAAACAACAGAACATTAAAATAACAAGGGGAGTTATCCCGGTAAGCAGTGTAGATGCTTTTTATATGATAGATAAAACTACCGGCTTTATCCGTCTTAATAAATTTTCTAAACAAACTTACCGTGAGTTTATGGAGAGTTTGGAAGCTTTAAAAAAACAGGGCCTGCAAAAACTTATTCTTGACCTTAGAGGCAATGGTGGTGGTGTGCTTGATGAGGCTGTAGAAATTGCAGACGAATTTCTGGAAGGTGATAAACTGATTACTTATACAGAAGGAACCCATACACTAAAAAAAG
>JAYVGA010000014.1:0-7366 GCA_043772635.1 Chitinophagaceae bacterium | reverse complement strand
TCCTAAAGCATCAGTAATGCATGGTCCGGGAATAACTGTTAATTGTACTTCGTTTGATGTAATATTTGTACAGGGTGAAGTAGCAGTTAAAACACACCTGTAATTTACCCCATCCAAACCCGTACTTGGATTAATAGTAAGGGTACCAGTTGTAGTGCCGCTGTAAGGAGCAGCAGCGGGAACATTTACCCAGCCACTGCCTGAGTTTAATTCCCACTGGTAACCTGAAATTGTACCTGTAGCTGCCAATGTAAAAGTAGCTATGGCAGGTGCGGTAACGGTTTGGTTGGTTGGTTGTGTGCCAATTGTTATTGGTGCATTGATGGTAAAATTTGTACCATTGTCGCTTCCTGTAACAGCAGGAGTATTGCTAATAACCCTTATCCGGTAACCAGTTCCTGCTGCTGTTGCTGCGGGTATTGTGGCTGTTATAGCAGTATTGGTGGTAGCGGTTACTGTACCGATATTTACTGGTGCTGCAAATGAACCAGCAGCATCAGAAATTTGTGCAGTAAATATATTGCCTGCTATATAAGTTCCTGTTATGCTGTAATTAATGGTTACGTTATTACCAGCGCAAAATGGCGAACCAGATATTGCAGAAGTGGTTATAGTATTTGGCGGAGGTGGTGGAACAAGTTCGCCGGTGCCCAATATTACCGGTGTTCCGGGAAAGCCTGTGAAACTGATTTGAGCCAGTTGTGTTACAGTTAAACCTCCAACACCAACAAAAATTTTACCTGCGGTACCACTTGTTCCCGTAGTACCCGTCCAGCCACTGATCGTAAGTGTGGTGGCAGCAGTCCATACTACAAGACTGCTATTGGAAAAAGTTAAGCTATGAATTCCTGTTCCCAGTGAGATTGTGCTGTTTGCAGTAAGTTGAAGTGTTCCTGCTGTTTCGCTAAATCCTGTTGTTGCTCCTGTTCCAAAAGTACCGCCACTTAAAATAACTGCACCCGCATCTGCAAGTGTAGTTGCCGATCCAAGTATAAGTGTACCTGCAGCTATTGTTGTTCCACCGCTGTAAGTGTTTATTCCACTGAGCAGCAATGTACCTGCACCTGCTTTTGTAAGGCCAAAAGCACCGCTTATCACACCGCCAACTGTGAGTGTATTTGCAGTAGTTGTAACCTGCCTGTTGGCAGTTAAAGCTACTGCACCTGTGCCTAAATTAACTGGCTGTGTACCGGTAAAAGTAAAATCACCTGCCCATGACTGAGGAAAATTATTAGTAGTTAGAGCTCCTGCGCTGGTATTATCAATAATACCTCCGTCTATTATAAAAGTACCTGCTGCGGTACCAAGAGCAGCGGCGTTGTTTATGTTTAATGTACCGGATGTAAGTGTTTTATTTCCTGTAAATGTATTTGCTGCGTTTAATGTGCTTGTACCAGTACCATTTTGAATAATACCTCCTGTGCCACTGATGATATTGGGTAGAGTTAAGATATTTCCAGCTGCCGGAGCCAGCATTAAATTATTAGCACCTAATGCAATTGGCCCGGTAAGTGTGCTGTTTGCAGATGTGGCAATACTGTAACCATTTATATTAAATGTGTGTAAGGCTGCAGTTTGACTGGCAGCAAGTGTAACAACACCCGGAGTACCTTCGTAAATAATATTATCAGTTGTAGCTGCTGTTGTAAGTGCGGCATCACCGGTTGCTGTTGTACTAAAAGTAGTACCCCAGGTGGCAGACCCTCCAACACCATTTAATAAACCAGCAGTGGCATCCCAGTATTTTGGAGGAATTAGTGTACCTTTTAATTTTACATCATCAATTACATAACGTTCACTCACATTATCTGTAAGCAAGGATATCTTGAGGCAAACCTGCGTTGCTGAATTTGGTAAATTAATAATTACTGTACTAATACCGTTTGTAGTTGATGAAGTAACAGCGATAGGAATATTATTGCCATCATAGGTAGTTGTTGAAGATCCAGTTGCTGTGAATGGCCATCTCTCATTTGCCCCACTGCCTCCAATAGTTAGTTCGCTGGAGTAAGTTATACATCCATCTAAGCTTATTGAAACTGTAATTAAATCCCCGGCATCTATTCCATTAGTTGCATTTATTGACATTCCTGCCAATCTAAACTCTACGAAATTATTTGTATACCCTATTAAACTTTGATTGGTAAAAGTTAAACCAGAATTTTCATTATTAGATTGCCATCCTCTTGTTCCACTAACAAATAAATTTGCATTTGCAGGCAAACCTGCAGCTGGATTTTGGCCAGTAGAAAAACCTCCATTTAGATTTATAAATGGAAGTATTGGTGTAGCAGGAACGGATTCGAAATCCTGTTGGGCAATAATAGTTTGCCCCCACCCTACCACCGGCAGCATCAGCAACAAAACCCCAACAACCAAGTAAAATTTTTTCATATAAATTAATCTATCAAATAAATATCTTCAGCTATTTTCTTCGTCAAAACTTTATTCCAAATACATTTACACCATAACGACGTATACAATACCGCATAAGTTTGCTTTACTGTAAATTAATTAAGCGTTTTATAAAAAATGGCAGCTGGTTAGGAGTTGAGGTATTATTTCACAGGAAGGATAAGGCACAAAACTAAACCTTTTGTTGCCGTTTTAAGAGCGGCTGCAAATTAAGTAATTACCAACATTTGCAGCTTATTTATTATAATGCAAAAGCTGCCGGTTCAAAAGAGAATAAATCTGCTTTTAAAAATTGCTGAAACGGCTATACTTTCCTGAAAATGTTTTTTCAAAACCTATCTGTCAGCCGCAGGCTCATTTTCTATAAGTAAGGCCCCGGCCTGCTTTATCAACAATTAAAAATCTACCAGCTCCTCCAGCTTTGGGCTAAACCCGGAGGTATAAATATAAAACTTCACCGCTGCATGCGGAAACTGTTTTTTCCATTGCCGGCTTATAGATTTAAACACTCTTTTCTCCGGGTAAGGGGCGGTATTCATGGCCCTGCTGCCCCATTCAAAAGTACTCACCGGTGCCCTGCAGGGAATCATTCCGTTACGGATGCTTCCCATATATTTTCCCATGCTTTGTAAAGCCGCCATATCACTGGTACATATATACAAATGCGGAACACCCCCGCTGTATATGGTAAAGGAAAGATAACGATCCCACCTGCCTGCCAGCTGCAACCAGGGCAATACACAAAAGCATGCAACAATGACCCATGAAAAAGCCTTCGCAAAAAAAGAACGCTGCGGCAAAAAAGATTGCAGGTAAAAAAGCAAAACTAAGAGCAGCGGCATAAGCAGGTTCCATGGCCATATTACCGGGTTGCGGTTAAGCCCAAGGGGGCCAAACATAACCAGCACCATTACATGCATACCACACAACAGCCAGATGCCTGTTTTTTTTAACCGGCCAAAACACAGGCAAAGGGCTGCAAACATTTCTACTAATGGCAACGCATAGCCCATACGAAAAACACCGGCATTATTGGTATAAATACCCAGCCAGTTGCGCAGTATAAGGCTGTTCCATATATCATGTATAAAAGCTGGCTGCAGTTTGGCCAGGCCGCTAAAAAAATACAGGCCTGCCAAAATAATTTGCCAACCTGTAAAAACAAATGTGGCTGCCTGCAACAAAAGATAAGCTGCCAGCATAAAAATAAACTGGTATTCCCAGGGCTGCCAGCGGTTCTGATCCAGCAGGCAACTGAGCAGTTCAAAAACCAGTATCACCCAAAGCAGTTTTTTAAAGGGAAAAAATATAAAACAGCCCATACAAAATAGAGATCCCCATAATAAAACCATATGCCAGTAAAACGGCACCTGCAACAGCAGCTCATGTACCGGCACCAGCGGAAATGGCCGGCTTCCCGTCCATAACGGATAAGAGCATATTTTCATAATTATCCAGGCAAGCAATGTTAACCTAAGTATAAGCAGGGGCCTATCCTGTCCCTTTTTTTGGAGAAAATTTTGCATATCGTCTTGGCTCAGCTATAAAGATAGGGTTTAGCTTATTATAGGCATTACAAATAAGAATACATTTGATGTATAATAATTGAATGAGAAAAAGTGGCAACGGTTATGTTTAAGGTATTTTAAAAATATCTTGCTGCACAAACTAAGAAGCTGTTGTAAAAATAGTTTAGCGAATTACCATTTAATTTTTTTGCCGCAGACTTGCCTTCCGGCAGGCAGGTTTAATCTGCGAATCTGCGGCAATTTTTTTTAAAAAATTGCAGCAAGAAAGAGTTTGATCTAAATTTAAACAGCTTCTCAACTTTTTTACGCTGCAAAAAAATGCAAAACCTGCAGGTATTAATTCTTAATTTTATACTGCACTGGCAGGTAATACCATTCATCGGCCTGTTATCATCATCATAACCTGCAGCGCATACAAATATGAACACATTGCTCACAACAAAATTTAATACAACAGATAAGAAAGCTGTTATTATAATTACGTCAGGTGTTTTGGCTTTTGTTGTGCTCCCTTTCATACAGGATTATTTACGGGCAGCAATTAAACATTCGGCTTTCTATTTTTCCGAATCTTTAATGTTCAGCTCTTTTTGGTGGATTTTTGCTGCTTTATTGTTTGCGCAATATTATGTGGCTAAACATATCAACAACCGGCAGCCCGGTTTCCTGATGCTTTTAATTTTTTTGCCCATGGCTGTGCATCTTTTTGCATTTCCATTTTTAGTTTGGGCTCTTTCAAAAGTATTTTATTATCATACTTATGCTTTTACACAAACCTTAAAATATACAGTTTCCGAACAGGTGTACCAGTTGGTATTAATGTATTCAATACCGGTATTATTGTACCAGTTTTTTACCAAAAAAACAATAAGCGGAAAAGAGGTTTTGGATAGGGAAAAAGAAAACCCTGCAAGCCAATTTATAAACACCATGCTGGTTACTGAGGGCAACAAAAAATTGAGTATTGCCGTTTCAGATATTTTATATTTTTCTGCAAGCCCGCCTTACATAAATATTTATGCCAAACACAAAAAATACCTGCACACCGAAACATTAAAATCTATTGTAATTAAATTAAACCCTGAAGAGTTTGTAAGAGTGCATAAATCTACCATTGTAAATATAAAAATGGTAGATTCTTACAACAGCAGGCTTAATGGGGATTATGACCTTGCACTTAAGAACAATATAAAACTGCGGGTTAGCAGAAACTTTGCCACTCCATTCAAAAATTTATTCAGCAAAACTCATCAGCTTACCACAAAATAATCTCCGCTTGTACTATCCGGCTTGATTTACAGTATTTTAAAAATGAAATTTGTAATTAAAACATCAGCCATGAACACAAAAATAATTTTTATTTTCTCAGCCCTTTTTGTTTCCCTGTTATTAAGCTGCAATGCACAGCCACCGCAAACAACAGTAAAGGATAAAAGTAAAACCGGCAGCAGCAATATGGTTGGTGGCCCTTTTGAAAATGGGGAGTTTATGTATATTGGTATGCCGCAAAATATTAACGCTGCAGACACCAGTGCAGGTTGGGCACAAAAAGGACAAAAACTTTTAATAACAGGAACCATGTATAAGTTAGATGGCAAAACTCCTGCTCCAAATGTTATCCTCTATTATTATCATACCAACATTAATGGTGTATATGCTAAGAGGGAGGGATTAGACCCAAGAGTACTGCGGCATGGCTATATCCGTGGCTGGGTGAAATCTGATGCAAATGGAAAATACGCTATTTACACCGTAAGACCTGCCTCGTATCCAAACACAACTTTTGAGGCACATATACATCCATCTATAAAAGAACCAAACATTGATAAAGAATATTACATTGATGAATTTGTGTTTGATGATGACAAAATGCTGACAGGCGAAAAAAGAAAAAGACTACCCAATCGTGGTGGCAGCGGTATTTTAAGAGTTCTAAAAAAAGGCGAACTGCAAATTGCAGAACACAATATTATTTTAGGGCTTCATATTCCCAACTATCCTGAAACATTAAAAACAACAAACCTGTCAGGGCTTCAGATTGGCGAAGACCAGCCCTCTTTCATGCCTTTTCATGCATATGGCGCCGACAAAGGATCCAGGGCCTGCCCTGTTTGTAAATACGGACGCTATCATGGTATCATTTATTTTGCAGGCAATAATCCTGATTGGCCTGGTATAAAGAAATGGCTGACTTTTTTAGAACAGCAGAGTATAACAAGAAACAAATATTTGAAAGCCTATTTTGTTTATGGCAACAGCAAAGATTACAATAAAGACAAACGGCAAAAGGAATTAGAAAAGATCGGCGTGCAATTAAACCTTAAAAATATAGCCCTCACTTTTGTTCCCTCTTTTACTGATACCGAAAGCGAAGTAAACCTCAGTAAAATTAACCCAGATATAGAAAACACATTTATCATTTACAAAAACAGAACAATAATAGACAGGTTTATTAATCTTAAACCCACAGAAGAAAATTTTAAGTTGTTATCAGAAATATTAGATACAACAAGAGGAGAATATTTTGATGTAGAATAACAAATATTAGCAATGATAATTTTTAAAGTGAGCAGGCTTAAGAGCTATTTCTATTTCCTCAGTTTTACTTTAAACTTACCTTCGCTTATATAAGAAAATTCACCATTTGCCCTGAAAGCCCCACCATTAAAGGTTCCTGTAGCAATGCCGGTTGCATAAATAAAGCTGTTTACCGTAAGTGTAAAATTTGCATTTCGCTGGCTGGTGAAAATAAAAGTAGGGGCGTTATGATCGTAGTAATAAAAAGTAACATGGTTGGTTGTTATGTTAAACATATCTCTATCCAGTTTTAAAGTGTCCAGGTAAGCGGTTATCACTAAACCGGTATCTATAGAGCAGGCCGAGGGACCAAAAAAAGTAAAGGCAGTTTTTTCAGCAGTTATAATGGCATCTGTAACCACGCCGCATAAATAGGAATTAACCGTTTTAAAATTCCAGTTGCCCTCCTGCAAAACATCATTAACCTTACATAATGAGCAAAGTGGAAATTTAAAAACATCCTGCACCGGCGGAATAGAATCTTTTATTACAATTGTTGAATCCCCTCTCTCAAAACTATATTCTTTTTTACAGCCAGTTGTGTGCAGCAATAAAATTTGCAACAACAAAAAGAGAACAAAGAAATAATAATATTTTCCTATTTTCATTATTATAGTTTTTAAACTAAATAAACAAATGCTGCCAAACAAATTTAGGGAATTGGCTTCAGTTAAAAAATAATGAATCAATGCGGTTAGTTGGTGGAATTTTAATTTATAAAAATTCCTAATCTCATTTCCTTCTCCTCTTTGCCCCGATAGCTATCGCATTAATGTCAGATTTATTTTGAAAACAATTCTCCGAAACCTCTATCCATTGAGGTTTATGGCTCCATAGGAGCCACA
>JAYVGA010000013.1:0-5476 GCA_043772635.1 Chitinophagaceae bacterium | reverse complement strand
TATTGATCTTCAATTAGGTGCAATCTATAAATTTTCTAATGTAGCAAACGGCACAAGTGCAATAGTTACTATAGTTAGTGCCACTGGTGGAGCAACCGTTGGTATCCTGGATGATAATACATTAACCAAGCCCGAAGCTTTTTCACCAATGATAATTGTACCTGGCGGAAGTACTGGTATGGTAGAGTTTAAAATTGAGTTCTTTAAAGGCAATTCCAATAATCCAAAAGTGATAGATACCCTGCGTGCCACAGCAATGGATATTGATGGTAATTCTAACCTGCATGAAATGGATGCGCTTAATATGGGTGGCGGTACGCTTTCTTTCCAGGCATCATCCCTGGAAATTAATGTTTCCCAATCTGGAACAGAGTTTACTGCTGTAAACATTGGTGGAAACGAATATACTGGTGTAGATACTTCTGCCAGGCAGGTAATGTTTACCGTTACCAACTCATCTATCAGCAGCTTTACTTACAAAGCAGGTGCTAATAATATGTTTCCAGTTGCACAAGGCAGACAAAAAGGAATTTATTTCAGAGGATTTACTTATCCACTGGCAGCACCTTTACCTGTAAAGTACCGTTCTTTTAATGCTTCAGTAGTAGATAAATCTGTATTGCTTAAGTGGATTACAGAACAGGAAATAAACCACGACCGTTTTGAAGTAGAGCGTTCATTTAATGGCAGAAATTTTACCAGCATTGCAATTGTACTTGATGGGTTTAATAACGGCACTTTAAAAAATTATGAGTCAAGAGATAACTCTCCGGAATTAGCTGCACAAACAGTAGTATATTATCGCTTAAAACAAATTGACAAAGACGCTGTAGTAAATTACAGCACTGTTATTACCGTTCGCCTGCAGGTAAAATCCGGTATAGTGCTGCAGGTGTCTCCTAATCCTTTTGCAGAAAAAATAAGTGTTGTTTTTGCCGGTATAGAAAAAGGAAATGCTGAAATACGGATTACAAATATCAGCGGCCAAACAATGCTGTCCAGACAATCTATCATAAGCAAGGGATTAAACAGCCTGCAGGTAGATGGTCTTACTGCACTCCCTGCCGGTATGTATGTGGCAAGACTTATAATGAATGGTGAAGTAATAGGCACACAAAAGATAATCAAGCGATAAGATTTAAAAACTTAATTACGCCGAAACAAAAAAATAAGAGAAGCAGTCCTGTAACAACAGGATTGCTTTTTTTATTTATAAAAGTGTAGCTAAAAATAGTAATTTCAATGACTTATTTTACAAAATGCAATACTCCAATAATACTGATATACTTTTATAAAGTCCATAGTTTTTTTATACCAAAATACTCCCGTACAGACATCCATTTACCCAATTACACCATATGCCGATAGCTATCAAAGCCTAAGATGTAATTAAATTCAGCATACCACAGGCTTTTAGGTTTACATTATGCCCTGGTAAAATACCTGTCTTCAGGATAGCTTTTAAATAATAAACTTTCGCTGCCAGTGTTTTATATATCCCTAACCTAAATTTTATTGAAGTCCAAATAGTTGTTAGCTGAAATTGAAGAAGGCCCTAGTGCAAGCCTTTAGTAGATACCGGCCTGTGCGGCTTATTCTTCTACTGAAACTATTTTAAAAATTTAACGGCTATCTTTTATAAAGGAAGTTGTATATACCCAAACAAAAGTGCTGCAAAAAATGCAGCACTTTTATAAATAATTAATAACATAGCAAACTAAGTATTGCTGGGTTCAAAAATATTTTTACCAACAGAACTGTTTTTTAATGATCCTAAATTTAAATGGTTCAGCAATTCCTTTCCCTGGGTTTTTATTTTATCCGCCAGGATTGCTTTATCTTCTGAAGTTAACTTAGAAAATTTATACAATGCGTAAGCTGCTACTCCAGCTAAAATAAATGCGCTTGTTTTTTGTTGCTTTGTCATATTAGTACGTTTTAAAAAGTGAAAAAAATAATTTTACTTAAAATCAATAAAAAATCGTACCAAAGTTTGGGAAAGTTTCAAAGGACTCAAAGATTTCAAATGTTTAGGAGGTTCATAAGTTTAAAAGAATTGAAGATTTTAGGTGTTTGTGATTTAACTGCTTAATAATACCAATATACCTTTATAAGTTGTTCAAAAAAAATCTATAGGTATTTATCAAATGCTAACACACCAATGCTCTTCAATCCCGCCATATGGTGATAAGTCAGGCCAGCACAATCTGGCCTAAAATGAAATTCTATTTGTAAAGTTAAAAACCCCTTCTGCTTTTGGCAAAAGGAGTTTTATATTTATTAAAAAAATATTGTTTTATAAAATACTGTAAGTACCGTTATACTCATTTAATGTAATGGTATAGGTTCCTGCAGTACCGGGAGTATTAAAATTATTATTACCATCCCAAATAATTTTTCCGTTACCTCCATCTTCATAATCAAAAGCACCCCATGCATTACCCGAAAGAAATTTAATATTCTTACCCGCTTTTAATACAAGCGTAGCCTTCCATACACCATTGCCCTGATAGACCATTTGTGGAGATGTAGGCGGATCCCAGTCACTTACTCCTGCTATATTCATTCCATCACCTACCACACGCATTTCAGATGCCGGGGTTAAATCATATTTTAAGTTTAAGGGATTACTGCCATTCCAAATTGCCCTCATTCTTCCGGAAGCACCTGTCCATTTAAAATTATCGTACCCAGAACCTGGATCCACTACCATTTTTCCTCCATTATTATTATCTACCGAAAACCAACGGTGCAAACTGTTCGTAGAATTGTCCCAATCATTTCCATCATGAAACTTAAACTCATCATTTGAGTTCATGCTGGCCAGGTAAATAAATTTATTTACATCCAGGTAACTCATCTTAGTTGCCGGTTGGCTCCATCCCTGAAAATTTCCAATCATACCCATTCCCCCAATACCATTAGACACTGCCGTTTGCAGGTAAAATTTTTTATTGGTGAGATCAAACGTTACCCTGTAAACGCCGGATGTAGTAACAGGAATATTGTTTTCACCATCAGCTGTAATCGTTCCGGCAGCTGCTGCTGGATCTTGTCCCCAATCTATTGCACCTGGAAAAGGAGGCCAGTCCTGCCCGTTTACAAATTTAATTTCGTTACCGCCGGAGAGTTGTAAGTAAGAAAAGTAAGTGCCGGGAAAACGAGGGTCTTCAATCATTCTTGTAGACTGTGCAATATCCCATCCACCGGGTGATGCACTGCCAACAATGTATACTTTTACTTCCCTTATAATTACCAGGTCATTTACATAATCGGCCTGTTGTTTCCAGGTGCCCGATGTGGCTACAACAGTCCACTTTAATTTTGCAGGATTACCCAAAACTGTAAGACCATATTTAATCAAAGAATCGTTCATGGCTTTGTAAGTAATAGTAGCCATAGAATCTGCAGGTGCTGCACCAGGATTTAAGGTAAAAAGCGGGTTGGTAAAATCGCCGGTAAGACTAAATAAAACTTTGTAAGTAATAGCCGGACCACCAGTGGGTGGTTTAGATTTTGTCCAGCGGAAAATTAAATTTTCTGCAGTACTTCCCGGATTGATGGTAACAGGATTAGTACTGGATGCTGGTGATAAAAGAACAAAATCAGATGCACCGTCTTTCATGCGGGTAATGCTGATATTAAAAATGCTCTGGCTTAAAATAGTTACAGAACCATTGGTAGCCTGCACAGTCCAAATTAAATCTGTTTTGGCACCATTAGCAATGCTTTTTGTTTTGAGTGCATCATCCAATTGCTGGTAGGTTAAGCTTGCCGTAGTAACATTACCTGCTACAGGAAATTCTATTAAAGGAGTTTCAAGACTTCCCCCGTTTTTTAAAGCCATTATTATTTTATAGCCTGGCACTGCATATAAACCTGGCTTAGCTTCATTCCATGCAAATGGAACCAACACATTTGGAGTACCGGCATTCAATATATAACTGCTTCCAGACACAGGCGTTTTTAAAGTAAAATCCACCAGCCCCTCGCCCGTTGCAACATTACCCTCAAAAGTTACTTTTTTGCAGCCTGCAAAAAGTAAAAGGGAAATTATAAGTAAGGAAATTATTTTTTTCATTTGTATGTTTTTATAAATATTCAATAAAAAATTACCGCATTTTAGTAAACATTACTTCTGTATCGGCAGTGGAAACAGCAGCAGGAGCGCCATTTACATCCAGAACAGTTCCATTAAACCTGTATTTAAATTTCCCTAATCTTCTTCCTGCAGCTGGTGTAAAGGAAGCTTCGGGAATAAAAGATCCACTCCAGATAGTTGGATCCGTTTTTCTTAGCGGAAGGGTAAGCGGAGCGCCCACAGTATTGCTCAGATCGTCGTACATGATAATGGTAAAAGTTGTTGGAGCCATGCGCTGATCGTTTATACTAACAGCATAAGTTTTATCAAAGTTTACAGAAACCACATCATCCTTATCTGCTTTAGATGGAAATATGCGGGCCATGGATGGAACAAAAATTAATGGATCAAAGAAAAAAGGTTTGTAATCGGGAGTTTGCGCACTGCCGTCTTTTTTCTTAAGCAGGAAACCAAAACTTTTTAACTGGGCAGGTGTTTGCCCAAACATCGTAGTTCCAATAAATTTATAAGTAAATTTATTAGGCCCTGCAGAAGTAAGTTTTGCAGCTTCTGATGAGTTAGTCCAGTTGCCATTAGTAACTCCATCGGCACCGCCACCCAGATCTGGATTGGAAAATATCCATAAGTAAGCTTCAGTAGAACCTGCCATTCCTGTACCTGTAACATCTATGCTGATGGTTACTTCATCTTCTGCAGTAAAACTGGAAGGAGAAAAAGAGGGGTTTTGAGCTATTGCACCCAAACCCGGTAAAACAAATAATAGTAAATATAGTAACTGCTTCATATTGCAAGTTTTTTATTGTTTAGAAAATTCATAACTGTAAGAGATCAGCAATTTGCCTGTAACAAAATTCTTTTTTTCTTTCTTTAGCAGTAAAGTGGAAGAAGCCCCTACAGGATAGCCCCCTAACGAAACAGTATCAGTAGCAGAACCATTAGTAAAGTACAGGCTTTTAGGAAATTTAATATTGTCTGCTGCCCAGGTACCTGTGGTTAACTTTATTAATTTAGGCGATGCCCCGGGTTTAGATGTAAATGTTGTTGGCGTGCCTGCATTTAAATTTAAAGTAAATTCAAAATCGGTATAGGGAAATAAATTTGTAATATCTACCTGCTTATAAGGGAATCCTTTTTTAGCGGCATCTTCATCTACCTGCGTAGCTTTGGTTAATTTCCAGGTTCCATTTAAAGATGATATTAAATCTCTCTCTATACCCAGATCTCTTATACTATCCGGTTTGCATGATGCAAAAAGTATTGCAGCAAACAGGATAACAATGATGGTTTTATTTATACTTTTCATACTGTTTAAAATTTAATTTTTTTGTTATTATTTTAAATTAAAAGCAACCTCCCTCCGGGTTCATTTTAAAA
>JAYVGA010000012.1:0-2590 GCA_043772635.1 Chitinophagaceae bacterium | reverse complement strand
CTTTTTTTATTAATTTATCCTGATTAATCTTCAGTATTATTTCCGCCAAACATGTATCCCAATTTAACCTGGAATCCTTTGGTTTTAAATGATTCGTTTGCATTAGAGTTAAGGTTACTGAAACCCATTGTATAACCAACATTAATGTACATACCGTTGGTAAGTTTGTAACCAGCCATAATATTACCACCAAAATCCAGGGCTTTAAAATGCGCATTATTATCATTTGCAGCTACATCTTCATCCTTTTTACCATCAAACTTTACATCGCTTTTATCGCTCTCTGTAATGGTTTCAGTTGGCTGACCTGTTTGAGTAGTTGTAACGGTAAAATCAGATTTAGATTTTCCTGATAAACCGTATCCAATAGATGGGCCGGCTCCAAAAAATGCTGTTCCGGTTCCGGCAGGAACACTATAAACAATGTTTAAAGGAAGTTCAATAAAATTTAAAGTTATTTCGGCTTTACCAACAGAGGTAATTGTAGAACCACCAAAGGTTTCAGTTGAACTTTCATTCTGTTTAGAACCCTTTTGAATAAAATTAAGTTCAGGCCTGAAAGAAAGAGATGAACTTAAAGGAACCTGCGCTACAACACCAAGAAGGAAACCAAATTTAGATTTCGTTTTATCCTTTACAGTTGTTCCGCCTTCAGTAGATTCTGATGTAACATTTGCCATGTTACCACCAACCTGTGCTCCAAAATTTACCTGCGCAATAGCAGATGTAGACAGTGCAGCAATGGATACGAATAAAAATACTTTTTTCATAATTAATTAATTTTGGGTTTTGGTTTAAATTAGGGCGCAAGCTATGCATTAAAACTTTGCTGCAAACATATTTTTAATCTATCTATAATTTTTTCACCCTATTATTTTTTCTATCATTAAAAAATAAAAAAGCGAACGAATATTTCCATTTTATATTGCGCAACATTTATTTAATTGTTACAGTCAATTGTGTAAACACTAAAAAAAAACAGCGTCTTTAATAATATAACCCTTTAAAAAATTGTACTGCTAAACAAAATTTATTACTTAAAAATGCAGCAGCAAATGTTCAGGCTAAAACAGGCACTGTCTTTAAAATTGAAACCAACCGGGAAATAATGATTACAGAAAATTGTACAATGTTGCCTTTAAATTAAATCCTAAAAATGCCCGCCGCAATTAGCGGGGCAGGCGGTAAAAAGAAAGACATTAAAATTATATTTATTTATTGTATTCGTCTTATCGCCTTACCGGCATAGTTTTTTTGAGCCAGCAATAATTTTAGATGCCGCCTTTTCTTATATACCCATTTTAAAATCTCCTTAACTTTGCCATATGCAAAATTATTTATCTGAACTTTTTAAAAATCAACAGTACAACGATAAAAACTTTTTTCTTATTGCCGGCCCCTGTGTGGTAGAAAGCGAAGCATTGGTAATGGAAGTAGCAGAAAAAGTAAGCGGCATTTGCCGCAGGCTGCAGATACCTTATATTTTTAAAGCATCTTACCGCAAAGCCAACCGCACCAGTGCATCTTCTTTTATGAGCATAGGCGATGAAGAAGCCATGAAGCTTATTAAAAAAGTGGGCGAAACATTTTCTTTGCCTACTACCAGCGATATTCACTCTCATGAAGAAGCGGCTGTGGCAGCACAGTATGTAGATATATTACAGATACCCGCATTTTTGTGCAGGCAAACAGATTTACTGGTAGCCGCTGCAAAAACAGGTAAAATTGTAAACGTAAAAAAGGGGCAGTTTCTTAATGGCCCTTCTATGAAATTTGCAGTAGATAAAATAAAAAATGCTGGCAATAATAAAGTAGGTTTAATAGAAAGAGGAAATTCTTTTGGCTACCAGGACCTGGTGGTAGATTACCGCAACATTACCTGGATGAAAGAAATAAATGTTCCGGTAATTATGGATTGTACCCATTCTCTGCAGCAACCCAATCAGAGCGGCGGTGTTACCGGCGGAAATCCGGAACTGATAGAAACCATTGCCAAAGCAGCTATTGCAACAGGTGCTGATGGTTTATTTATAGAAACGCATCCCAATCCGTCAGTGGCAAAAAGTGATGGCGCCAATATGCTGCGTTTAGATTTGCTGGAACCTTTGCTGGAGAAATTAGTAAAACTGAGGGCGGCGTTGTAAAAACCTCACCCTCTTTCCCTCTCCTGAAGAGAGAGGGACGGTGCGACAGAATATATCCAAACATTTTATCTTCCACATCATCAACCTCATCCTCCATCTCCTTCTCCTAAAAGAGAACAAGCGGTCAAACACCTGAGCTTCCAAATCATCATTTATTCTTTGCCAAACAATAAAGCGAAGATTGATTTATTGTTCGCCTTAAATTTTCGCTTTATTATTCGCTACAATCAGTTCCCCCTTCAGGGGGCGGAGGGGGCTTCTAATACCTCAACGGATTTCTTCTCCCGTTTAAAATATACTGTTTTACATTCATCCAGAAAGCAACAAAAAGGTAAATAATTACCGGAGATCCCATAGTAAGAAAAGACATATAAATAAAATATTTACGGATGGTGGTAGTAGCTATTCCCATCTTTTCTCCAATGGCCGTGCACACACCAAATACA
>JAYVGA010000011.1:0-2150 GCA_043772635.1 Chitinophagaceae bacterium | reverse complement strand
CGGCGAGTCGCCGCCGTTCGTGTCCCACGAACGGCTTACTTGGTGAATGAAAATTCTATTTTAAACGGCTTTAAGAAGTAGAAACTGTTTTTCTTCTTTGCAGTTCTTTTTTTATGAGCCCAAGCTCACGCCCCGTTTGGCCAGCAACAGAACTGTTTTCCTGTGCACGCCGCATAAGGTAAGGCACTACATCTTTAATGGGGCCAAAGGGAAGATATTTACTTACGCTGCAGCCGCTTTTAGCCAGGTTAAAAGTAATGCTATCGCTCATGCCATAGAGCTGAGAAAAATGAATGTGCGGATGATGGAGTGGCAATCCTTTTTGCTGAAGCAGCTGTGTGGCCAGTAAATTACTTTGTTCGTTATGCGATGCTACAATTACTGCAATATTATCTATATGCTCAATACAAAAAGCAGTAGCTGCATCGTAATCCCTGTCGCAACTGGCTTTATCCGGCTGTATGGGAGAAGGGTAATTTAATTGCAATGCACGCTCTCTTTCTTTTTCCATGTAAGCACCTCTAACAAGTTTTGCCCCCAAAATAAAATTACGTTCTATGGCAGCAGTGTAACTGTCTTTTAAAAAAGCCAGCCTGTCGTGCCGGTAAAGTTGCAGGGTATTATACACCACAATTTTTTCTTTATTGTATTTATCCATCATCAGCATGGTCATAGCATCTACGGGATCCTGTATCCAGGTTTCTTCTGCATCTACCAATACGCCTATATTTTTTGTGCTGGCCGTTTCGCAAATTTTTTCAAGCCGGTTTACACAACGCTGCCATTCTTCTTTTTCCAATGCAGGTAATTCATCAATAGCTTTGTTGTAGTGCTTTACCAGTGTACCCTCACTGTTATGCATAGCCGCATCCAGTTTTTCCAGTAAACCCATTCGTACACATCCCGTAATTTTAATACTCATGAAAGGAATATTTCTTTGCGTAGCAGCATAATCTATTACCTTAATAAATTGGTTCATGGAGTTTTCAAAACCTTCTTCGCCATCAGCACCTCCTTCTACCCCGTAATCTAAAATAACCTGCACATTATATTTTTCCAGTTTATCTGCCACTACGGCTGTTTCTTCAAGCGTTTCTCCACCCACAAACTGTTTAAAAATGGTACTGCGTAAAACAGGTTTTGTAAACGGAATATTCCATTTAATGGCTACAGGTGTAATGGCCAGGCCAAGCTTAAGTAAAGCAGGGTGGCCCATAGCGGAAAAAAGATAAAGGGCTTTTTTTAATTCTGCAGATGTTTTGTAAGCAAAGGCATCCTGGGTATTATCAAATGATATCATATAAGGCAAATTGCTACCCGAAATTCAGCAATAGAAAACGAACTACCAAATAAATGCCCACATGATTGTTATCATATGGCCGGGTGGTTAAAAGGCTGCAGTACCATTTCGCTTACTACGGCACTCACAGGTTGCTGGCAAAGAAACCAAATAGCTTTTGCCGCTTCCTGGCTCTGTATCATTTTATTCCGTTGCACCCGCAGGTCTATCGTATCCAATATTTTTTCCTTTTAAGCTTTCCGTTATTTTTATTTAAGGTATTAAACAAAGCCAGGTGAATTTTGTTTAAAAAATGAAAAATGAAAGAAGTAACCATAATATTTCCTCACCAGTTATTTAAAAATCATCCTGCAGTAAAACAAGGCAGGATAATTTACCTGGTTGAGGAAAATTTGTTTTACAGCCAGTACAGTTTTCACCAAAAAAAGTTAATGCTGCACCGTGCAAGTATGAAAGCTTACGAAGCTTTTTTACTTAAAGATGGTTACAAAGTTTTGTATATAGAAGCTAAGGAAAAAAACGCCGATATCAGGAATTTAATATCGTCATTAATTAAAGAAGGGGTTATAAAAATTCATTTTGCAGAAGTTACAGATGAATGGCTGACAAAACGTATAGACCTTGCATGCAAAAAAAATAAAATAGCAATGCAGGTTTATACAAGCCCAAATTTTTTAAATACTATGAACGGGGTAAAATCATTTTTTGATAAAAAGAAAACCTATTTCCAAACAGCATTTTATACAGATCAGAGAAAACAAAGAAACATATTGCTTACTGCTGCCAGAGAACCCGAAGGAGGACAGTGGAGTTTTGATGCAGACAACCGTTTAAAATTTCCTGCAAAAGA
>JAYVGA010000010.1:0-3427 GCA_043772635.1 Chitinophagaceae bacterium | reverse complement strand
GTTATTTTTTCGCCTTCCCGTTTTTCAAAATCTTTTTTAATTTTTTCTCTCCACATTACCAGGCTGGTTACATCGCACTCTGCAAAGCTGGTTACATGGGCACTGGTATGTTTACTGTCCACCATATGCTTTGCAATAAGCTTGCGCATACGATCCATTTCTATTATTTCTACATTGCCGGCGTAAGTTTGAGTTATCAGTTGTGAGCCTGGAGCTACTGCCATCTGTTGGTGATTGTCTGTAGCCATTGTTTCATTTCCGTTTGTACCGGCGGGCTGGCTAATGGCTGATGGTTTATGGCTAACGCCTCTATCTGCTACATACTGTAAAATATCTTTTTTGCTCACACGCCCATCCTGCCCGGTGCCTGCAATATTTTCAAGTTCCGTCATGCTTATGCCTTCGCTTTGTGCAATATTTAAAACCAGCGGAGAGTAAAAACGGGCAGCATTACTGTTAGGCGTAGCCGCAGTGGCTGCTGCCGGCTGGTAAGGAATATGTTCCACTACTTTTGCTTCTTCGTACTCGGGTTTGGGAGCAGATGCTGCTGCAGGCTGCGCTGCCATAATGTTTTCGGCAGCACCGGTATTTATGCGGGCTATAACGGTGCCAATGGGTACCACATCATTTTCTTTAAATAAAATTTCGGTAAGGGTTCCCTCTGCGGTAGAAGGTACTTCGCTGTCTACCTTATCGGTTGCAATGTCTAAAAGGGTTTCGTCCTGGGCTACTTTATCGCCGGGTTGTTTATGCCATTTTAAAATAGTGGCTTCCATTATACTCTCTCCTAATTTTGGCATTACCAGATCAACTAAACTCATATGGCTTTATTATATATAGTGATGTGTAATATTTTTAAAGGGCAAATGTAATAAAATTAGTGGCATTTTTGTAGATGTCATTGAGTCATTAGGTCAATGAGTCAATAGTTCACAGTTATTGAGTCATTGGTCATTGGGTCAGTGGCTACCCCTGCATTTTTGTATGGGTTCGAAAAATCAATAATTAAAAATTAATAATCATTACAAGCTGGGCTGGCAGTTCAAATAATTTTCCGGGAGATTTTTGCATTATATCATTCAAGACATTATAACATCTAAAGCCAATATGGATTGTACACAATTTTTAAGGGTGCAAAATATATCCGGCAATAAAAACGCTGTACCAACATAGTGGTGCCGGGCTGTCATCTGGCTGCTTTATAATTTATGCAAATATTAAAATTAAAATGTAAAGGAATATTTGTTGTGGATGATTTATCCATTAGCCGCTCCCAAACCCTTTCGGGTCATCTCTCCCCAGGTATTTTTCTTTCTTAAGTAATCAATATTGCCTCTTACTGCACTCCATACTACAAATGGATGAAAAATAAATGGCTCTAAAAAAGCAGTGCCAATTAATTTAAATATATCCCCGTTGTTTTTATACTGGTTGTAGGTGAGCACTTCCATTAATATGGCAAAAACAGAATATAGAAAACCAAAGGAAAGCACACATGTGAGCAATAAAAAAAATGACGACCAGGTTATTAAACCCAGGAATGCAAAAATTAAAAAAACGGTAAAACCGATAAATTCTACAATGGGTGCAAGAAATTCAAAGAAAAACCAATAAGGGTAACTCAGTATTCCCAGCACGCCGTAGGCTGGATTAAAAAACATAATCCTGTGCATCTTTAATGTTTCTATGGTTCCTCTTGTCCACCTGTTTCTTTGCCTGCCCAAAATTTTAAAAGATTCTGGTGCTTCCGTCCAGCATAACGGATCAGGAATAAAAGTTACTTTATATAGTAAATTTTTTTCTTCCATGTACCGCCGCATTCTCACAATAAGCTCCATATCTTCTCCCACCGTTTTTACATTGTAGCCTCCGCATTTAATTACGATGTCTTTATCAAAAGCGCCAAAGGCTCCGGATATGAGCAGCAGCCCATTAATGCGGCTCCATGCCATACGGCCCAATAAAAATGCACGGATATATTCAAGCGTTTGCACCCTTGGCAAAAACTTTTTTGATAAATTTATCTGCAGTAATCTTCCGTTTTCAATTTTGCAGCTGTTGGCTATGCGGATAACGCCGCCCGATGCAATTACTTTAACCTTGGTTTCTTCTAAAAAAGGTTTAATCATTTTAAGCAGGGAATCCTGCTCCAGCACACAATCTACATCTACACAAACAATGTATGCATTACTGGCCACATTTACACCCACATTCAAAGCATCGGCCTTGCCACCATTTTCTTTATCTACTACCAGTAATTTTTTAAAGGCTAAATTATTACTCTTGTAAATACCTTTTATTTTTTTTGCAGGTATGTGTTCATTTACAAAAACGTTTGCTTTATACAGATCGTAAGCTGTTATTAATTTTTGAAGCGAATCATCTTTACTGCCATCATTTATAATAATCAGCTCCAGTGCATTGTAATGTATAGACAGCATGGATCTTACGTTTGCTATAATATTGGCTGCTTCATTGTAAGCGGGTGCTAAAATACTTATGCCCGGCAAATGTTCTGAGGCAGCAAGAACCCTGAGATCTGCAAGGTTGGTTTTACCCATTGATTTTTTAATTTCTCCTATTGATAAAATGCCGATAAGTAAATAAAATAACAGTAACAGAAACGAATACAGGATAATGGTATTAGTGAAGAGACCGAATATAAAATCTTGCCAGGTCATGCTGCCTTTTCATTATTAATTTGAAGATATATTGTTTTCCATGGATGCTGATCTGCATAAAGCTGAGTTTGTAAAAATGCAGATCCGCCGGGGTGCAGCAATGATATTGATTTAGCCGCTGCAGCTTTTATATCATCATCTTCATGGTGCAGCTGAAGTAAAAGAAATGGAATTTGTTTTTCGTTTCCTATTTCTTTCAACGTTGCAAGTATGGCCAGTTTGCATGTTTTATCTGCCGGCATATAGGCAGCAATAATATCATTGCAGGCATCTTCTTCTGCCATTTTTTTTAAATACTCCAGCACTGCTAATTTTATGGTTGTTTGTGGCTGCTGCAAACATTTTATAACACTGGCATAAGCTGCATAATTGTTATAAAACGCTGCCAGCTTTATTGAAAATTCAACAACAGATTCATTGGGAGACAGCAGCCACTTTTGCATCGGGCTAAAATTTGCCGGCGTAATACCATTTAATTTATTTAGTAATTGTATTTGCTGCCACTCGCTTACAGGCCTGGTTGTTACATTAAGAAAGCGGAGGCCTAAAAAGCCGTAAAGGCTTACCAATCCGCATTGTGCCTCGTTTCGTACCATTTCATTTTTATTATTGCTGAGACGGAAAAACTTTTTTACATAAGTTGTTTCTTCCATAAGGGCAAGCTCCTGGATACCTTTTGATTTAATTTGCCATTTGCGGCTCTTTAGTTTTTTACCTGAATCTTTACCCAGTTTAAATATTGTGTA
>JAYVGA010000009.1:0-10993 GCA_043772635.1 Chitinophagaceae bacterium | reverse complement strand
GTGCGTATTTCCACAGCATAACTTGCAATGCCCATAATACCCATGGCTGCAATAAGCATTACCAGCAAAGCAAAAAAACCAAAAAAGCCAACGGCTTCTAATGCCGGGCCATGCAAATATTTTTGCCGCAGGTTTTGTACATCCGCAGTTTTACCTGGATAATAATTTTTCCATATTTTTTTGCAGGCGATGGTAACAGCAGCTTCGCTGCCGGGGTTTATTTTTATAGTGAGTGCAGTAATTTCTTTTGGCAGGTACCTAAAAACCAATGGCACTGCCTGCCCTGCCAACTGGTTTGGCATAATGCCAATTACCTGCACATTGGAACTATCTAATAAAATATTGCTGCCCACAATGCCTGCTGCACTGGATGAAAATAATTTTGCAGCAGTTTCATTCATTAATATAAATTGCTCTGTATTTTTTGCCATATCTGCAGGAAAATTGCTGCCTGCTGTTAAGTGTATTTTTTCTGTAACAATAGTTTTGGGGCTGATGCTTACATAGTTTAGTTTTTGAATTTTGTCCTTTGCTGTTACTGTGCAGTTTCCTAATTTGTATGCGTCGTAATACCAGTTGGTAGCCAGCACTTCATTTACATTGGCAAGCCCCGAAATTTCATTCTGTATATTTTCATAGTTCTCTCCCTTTACATCAAGCATTATTACATTTTCCGGAATGAGAGAAGTAATAGTGGCGTTGTGTTTTTTTTCATAATCAGTTAATATCACAAAAAAAATCATCAGCATAACAGCCACCGAAAACTGGATAACAATTAAACCTTTGTAAAGCCCCACATTGCGAAACAGTTTTACATTCTTCATTTTCTGCAGCACTTTCACCGGCTGCAGCCTGGACAATATCAAAGATGGTATGATGCCTGCAATTAAACCTGTTGCCAAAGCATAGCCCGTGAGCATTAGCACCAGTGGCATATCAAATTTAAAAGGGAAACGGATAACAGGGATTTCTACAACAAGAAATGCGGCCAGGGGCGCTGTAAGTAATAATGCAATCAATGAAATGATGACCGCTTCCATTAAAAACTGTTTGATGATTTGCCATCTTGCAGCACCCATTGTTTTGCGTACACCAATTTCTCTTGCACGGGATAATGCTCTTGCCAAGGACAAACTGATATAATTAAAAGCGGATAAAACAGTTACGGAAACAATTAAAAACCACAGAAATTTTATGCCTGTATAACTAATACCTGCATTGGCATTGTTTTGAATAACCCGGTCCCAGGGTGTAATATCTTCCAGCGGCTGTGCTACAAATGCAAGATTGGTTTCGCCAATTTTCCTGCTGTAATTTTTTAATGCAGCATTAAGCAATAGTATATTTTTTTCTGCATTCAGCCTTGCATACACAGCAGTATGTTTATAGTCGTTCCAGTTTTGCGACAGGTTTTCAATCTGTGATTTTTTTTCCAGCGCCTCTGCAGCAGCCAGGGAAAAGATAACTTCTATTTGCAAATGCGTTTGCATTACCGGATCTTTAATAATACCTGCAATACTGTAACTGCCAATATTATCAAACAAAACAGTTTGCCCTATTACATCTGTTTTTCCAAATACTTTTTTAGCGGTTGTTTCTGTTACAAAAATTGCCGATGGATTATTGGCAAGGCTAACTGCACTGCCGGATAAAAGTGTAAAGCCAAATACATTAAAAAAAGAGGGTTCTGTAAAATTGACGGCAACAGGTATATCGCCTTTGCCAGTTTGTATATTATAATTGCCGGCAAAACGTATTTGTACTGTTTGTTCTACTATGGCTGCATCATTTAGCGAATGTGCCAGGGGCTGCGGCGCTGTTGCCCACAGAGATTGATTATTGCCGGTGGTTTGATTTGTAAGTATTCTTACAATCCTGTTTTTGTGTGGATGAAAATGGTCTGCATCATAGTTTGCTTTAAGCTTAGATAAAAGAAGTACACCCACTGCCATCCCCAATGCCAGGCTGAAAATATTTACAAAGGAAAAAAGTTTCTTTTTCCAGAGTGTGCGTATGGCTATTTTAAAATAGTTTTTTATCATGGCTATATTTTATTCTGTTCTCAAACTTTTTACAGGATTAGCCATTGCTGCTTTTATTGCCTGCACACTTACCGTAACCAATGCAATGAGTAATGCAACCATACCTGCAACAATAAAAATCCACCAACTAATATTTATCCTGTAGGCAAAATCCTGCAACCATTTGTTCATTGCCCACCAGGCAATAGGTGATGCAATGAGAATTGCAATGCACACCAACTTCAAAAAATCTTTTGATAGTAAAGTTGTGATACCGGCAACAGTGGCGCCCAGCACTTTGCGGATACCAATTTCTTTAATTCGTTTCTCGGCTTCAAATGCTGCAAGACTGAATAAGCCCAAAGCAGAAATAAAAATGGCGATAGCAGCAAATACAAACACGAGGAAAGATGCCTGCCTGTCTTCTTTATAAAAATTATTAAATGTTTCATCCATGAAAGTGTATTCAAACGGGCTTTCAGGAACAAATTTTTTCCATGTTTTTTCAATGCCAGCCAAACCATTTGCCGCATTACCTGCTGCCACACGTATAGCAAAATGATTTCTCCATTTTGGATTATTAAAAACTACCACCGGTCCTGTTTTTTCATGCATACTGCTGTACGCAAAATCTTTTACCACACCAATTACCTTACCGGTATCAGCTTTAAAAATAAAGCGTTGTCCAACGATGGGTGCAACAAGTTTAAAATCTTTTACTGCCGTTTCATTTAATATAAAGTTGTGTTTTTCCAATGCATCCCCTTCAGTAAACCAATCACCTTCCTTCATCTGTAACTGCATCGTATTTTTAAAACCGGCATCTGCTGAAAGCTGCATTATTCTTGGGTTATAGGTAGTATCCCTTCCGGTCCAGTCGGCGCACTCCGTACACATACTGCCCAGCCTTACCAATGGTTGATTGGAAGTGGAAACATTTTCAATACCGCTTTGCAAAAGCAATTCCTGTTGTATTGTTTTGGTCAAAGATTCCATATCCGCCCTGTCAATCGTTGGTGGCAATGCAAAAGTTATCACCTGCGACCTGTTGTATCCCGGGTTCCTGTTTTGGATAAACTGCATCTGGCTGTAAATAATAACAGTGCCTGTAATGAGTATAACAGAAACTGTAAACTGCAGCACTACCAACCCTTTTCTAAAATGGCTGTCTTTTACTTTTAAAACAGTATTGCCCCTAAATACATTTAATGGTTTAAAAGAAGAAAGCAACAATGCTGGATAAATACTGTTTAATAAAAGGGCACTGAATAAAGTGATGGCAAGCACTTTCCAAAGATTTGCTGAAACAAGCGGCAACACAAAATCTCTTCCTGTAAGCTGATTAAATGCAGGCAGGCAAAGCTGAATAAGCATCAGTGTTGCGGCGAGTGACAACAAACTAATGATTGCCGATTCGGCTATAAACTGCAGAAAAAGATGTGAGCGGTTGGCACCGGCAATTTTTCTTATACTTACTTCTTTTGCCCTTAGGCTGGCTTTGGCAGTAGTAAGATTCACATAATTGATGCAGGCAATCAGCAGTAATAAAAAACCAAGAAGAGAAAATATAATTACTGTGTTTCGGTTGCCATGAATGAATGCAGAGTTTTCTATTTCTGTTTCAAAATGCATGTCGCTTAAAGAAATCATGCTGATAGCAGTAGCACCATTGTCCGGATTGTTTTTTGCCAACAAGCCAGTTATTTTCTTTGCTACATTTTCCGGTACACTACCGGGAATTGTTTTGACAAAAGTGGTGTAGTTAAAATTTTCCCAGCTTGCATCATTTTCCCGTATCTGCGGATTAGTAAGTAATGCTGCAACCGGTATAAATACCTTGTATTGAAAACTTGAATTGATTGGTGCATCTTCCACCACAGCTCTTACCTGGTAGTTGATGCTGTCAATGCGGATGGTTTGCCCGACAGCATTGCTGTTGCCAAAATATTTTTTAGTTTCGGATGATGTCAATATAATGCTGAAAGGGTTTTCATTAAATGCAACCGCATTGCCTTCTTTAAAATCATATTTAAAAATATTGAACCAGTCATTATCAACATACGCACATTCTTTGGCATAAAACAGGCTTCTCCTGATATTGAAAACAGGCCAGTTGTTAGTGTAAAGCCTGCTTACTTTTTCAACTTCTGGGATTTCATTTTTTATTGCATCAGCCAATAGTAATGGAGTTGTTTCCCAAACCCATCCATTGGCCGGTATCCTTGTAGTAAGCCGGTAGATGCTCTGCCCATCTTTATGATAACTGTCAAAGCTTCTTTCATTCTGCACCCACAGCAGGATAAGCACGGCGGCAGTCATGCCAACTGATAAGCCTGTGATGTTTATAAAACTGGTAGCCCTGTTTTTCCAGATGTTTCTCCACGCAGTTTTAAAATAATTTTTTATCATAATAATAATTTATTCTGTTCTCAGGCTTTTATCCCGAATAATCGGAATTTAATTTTGCTTACTCCGTTCGCAAAGACTTAACAGGATTAGCCATTGCTGCTTTTATTGCCTGCACACTTACCGTAACCAATGCAATTAGTAATGCAACCATACCTGCAACAATAAAAATCCACCAACTAATATTTATCCTGTAGGCAAAATCCTGCAGCCATTTGTTCATTGCCCACCAGGCAATAGGTGATGCTAATATCAATGCAATAAAAACAAGTTTTAAAAAATCTTTTGAAACGATCATTGTAATATTTGCAATGGATGCACCCAGTACTTTTCTAATTCCAATTTCCTTTACTCTTTGCTGCACAGATAATGTGGTAAGTGCAAATAAACCCAATGCAGAAATAAGGATGGCAATGAATGCAGAAGAAGTAATTATTTTTTTCCATTGGGCATCTTCTTCATACCGCTGCATGAGCCAGTCGTTCATATTAAAATATTCTAAATTGGCGTAAGGAAGAATAGTTTTATATACTTTGCTTATAGCTGCCGCTGCTGCCTTCTCTTTACCCGGAACATATTTAACGTAGGTATTCAGCAGGTCTCCCTGTGTATCTAAAGAAAAAAAGATGGGTTCAATTTTTTCTTTAAAATTTGCGGAGTGATAATTTTTTACCACACCAACAATTGCAATCTGCTCATCCTGCCAGCCAATCATTTGCCCAACCGGGTCTTTTGTTTTGTCTAAAAATACTTCTGCAAAAGCTTCGTTTACCATGCAGTTGCTTACCGTATCTGCTACATTAGCATAACTTAAATACCTGCCTTTAGCCAGGGGTATCTGCAGCACCTGTAAATAATTATCATCTATGTGTTCGTAATAGGTGTAGTCGGTTTGTTTGCCATTTATAGTAAAAATTGTTTTATTCCAGTTGCCACTTTTGGTGCCTATAGATTGTATAGCAGGATTTTTAGCCAGCTCATTTTTAAACTGCTGCAATGCTATTGGCTTATCCCATGGAAATTGCAGGTATAGCATATCTGAAGTGGTATATCCAAGATCGGCTTTGCTGATATAATTAAATTGACGGGTAAAAATAATTGTACCAATAATTAATGCAACTGCAATTACAAACTGCAGCACCACCAGCGACTTACCCAATATATTATTGCCCGATAATTTAAGGCGGCCATATAAAGTTTGTACCGGCTGAAAACCCGACGCAATAAATGCCGGATAAAAACCTGCAATAAATGATACCACTAATATTAATGCAATGAAAATTGCGATGGTATTGGGTTGTATTAAATAAGATAAACTGAAGTGTTTATGAGAGATGGTATTAAAAAAAGGCATTGCCAACTGCACCAGCAATAATGCAGTTGCAAATGCAATAACAGTAACTACAAATGATTCACTCAGGAACTGGAAAATTACCTGCCGCCGGGAACTGCCCGAAACTTTGCGGATGCCAATTTCTTTACTCCGCTGCATGCTTCTTGCCAAAGCAATATTTATAAAATTAATACAGGCAATGATCAATATTAAAAGGGCAAGGCCCGAGAGTATGTAAGAGTAGGTAGAATTGCTCCAGTTACTTAATCCATTACTGGCATAGAAATTTTTATCCAGGTGCATAGAAAAAAATGGCTGCAAAATATACTGCCGTTTTGTTTTACCATTTTGTTTTTGAAAATTCTCCCATTTTTCTGCATTGTGGTTAAGATAAACAGCCCATAATTTTTTCTCTGCTTCTTTTACATCCGCATCTTTTTGCAGCAGAAAAAAAGTATTTAAAAAGAGGTTGCCCCAGTTGTTCATCTGTTCATTCTTTTCTGCGGCATCAGTGGGATTCTGGCGCTCAAATGGTATGAGCATATCAAATTGAATGGAAGAATTCAATGGCGCAGTTTTTACCACACCTGTTACAACAAAGGGCTCAGGTTCTTCATCCACTTCTATCTCAACAGTTTTTCCCATTGCATCTTCACGCCCAAAATATTTTTCGGCGGCATCTTCGCTTAGCACAACCGAGTTTCGTCCTTTCAGCATTTCGGTGTTACTGCCCTTAAGCACATCAATGGTAAATATTTTAAAAACAGATGGATCAGCAAACAGCACTTTTGCTTTTAACCCTTCGCTTCCTTTTTTTGTGGTCATTTCCCATCCCTTGATGCGGCAATAACTTTCTATCTCCGGAATTTCTGCTGCAAACACCGGCCCATGTGGCAAGCCCGTGTTGCCGCTTTTTCTTTCCTTGCCCGATGTATCGGTGGTGGTTTGTACCAGCCTGTAAATATCTTTCCCGTTTTTATGAAACTTATCAAAACTCCACTCATCTTTTACAAACAACAGTATTAATATTACACAAGCCAGGCCAATGGCAAGGCCGGTAATATTTACAATTGATAATAATTTATTGCGGCCCAGATTGCGAATGGCGATTTTGAAATAGTTTTTTATCATAATAAAAAAATTATTCTTTTCTCAAACTTTTTACCGGGTTACTTAGTGCAGCTTTTGCCGAATGAAAACTTGCTGTGGCAACTGCTGTAAACAAAATAACCAAAGCAGATACTACAAACGGAATTAAACTTAACCCTGCATGGTATGAAAATACCTGCAACCATTTGTTCATAAAATACCAGGCCACCGGAAATGCTATTGCCGCCGCTATTAATGCCAGCCACAAATAATTTTTTGTTATCAT
Organism: Chitinophagaceae bacterium; assembly: GCA_043772635.1. GTDB lineage: Bacteria > Bacteroidota > Bacteroidia > Chitinophagales > Chitinophagaceae > Ferruginibacter. Next base: position 3,858 of record JAYVGA010000009.1, on the reverse strand, counting down.
GCTCACTACACTGCCGGTGCTTGCGCCCAGTACCCGGCGGATGCTTATTTCTTTTTGCCGCTGCTGCGTAGTAAAGGCAGTAAGACCCAGTAAACCTAAACAGGTGATGATGATGGTGAGAATGGAAAAGGCTGCAAATATTTTTCCCCGCTTTTGGTCGGCGGCGTATTGAGAGTTAAAATCTTCATCCAGGAATTTATACTCAAAGGGGAGCTGAGGAAAATATTTTTTCCAGGTAGCTTCTACTTTTGCAATAGTATTTTTTTCAGCACCTGCATTAAGTTTTAATTGAATCATGTTACCATTGGGGCCATAAAACATCAGCAGGGGTGCAATAGGATTGTACAATGCCTTTTGATTGAAATCTTTAAACACACCCACCACTTCCAGGTAACGTCCGGAAGTGTCTCCTGGAAATTTTAATCTTTTGCCTACCGGTTCATCCCATGCAAAATATTTTGCCATAGCCTCGTTTACTACAACACTATGCAAAGTATCTGCAAGGTTTGAGAAGTTTCTACCCTTCGCTATTTTAATACCAAGAGTGGGAAAATAATTTTCATCAATTGCATAACATTCCACAGCCTTATCTACATTTCCATTCTTTGTTTCTACAGAAAAAAGGTTTAATGAAATGTTACCTGCGCCGGGAGAAGCGTTGCCAGTGCCTACCATTTTTACATCCGGCAAAGCCCTTAAGTCGTTGTTCATAGCAAATATTTTACTCCGCTCATCTTCACCTGTGTTTATCACCACCGTCATCACCTCTTCTTTATTAAATCCCAAATCTATTTTGCGCAGGTAAGAAAGCTGTGTGTAAACTACCCAGGTGCATGTAAGCATAATCATAGAAATGGAAAACTGCAGCACAACCAGTGTGCGGCGCAGGTTTACATTGCCGGAAGCTTTAGACAAAGCACCTTTTAAAATACTCACTGGTTTAAAGTTTGACAAATAAAATGCAGGATAACTTCCTCCCACCAGTCCTGTAAACAAACCAATTCCCAGCAATAAAAAAATATTAAAAGGCTGTAGCAATGTATGTATGGTAAATGCTTTACCTGATATATTGTTGAATGAAGAAAGTAACACAAAAACTAAAAGCGCACTTAGTAATACTGCAAAAAAAGCAGTAAGCAAACTCTCACTCAAAAACTGCAGCACCAATTGTTTTTTTGATGAACCGGTAACCTTTCTTATACCAATTTCTTTTGCCCTGCGTGCACTCCTTGCCGTGGTAAGGTTCATATAATTAATGCATGCAATGAGCAGCATAAAAAAAGCAACCGCACCAAATATCCAGATATAAGACATGCTGCCCAGTTCTTCCGGTTCGTTTAGCAATTTTGAATGCAGGTGTATGGCAGTTATGGGCTGCACATCATAATGCATTGTTACATTGAATTGCTTAAACGGGGCCTCTACAAATTTTTTGTAAACATCGGTCTCTAATTTTTTACTAACCGTTGCAGCACTGGTGCCGGGTTTTAGCAGTACGTAGGTAAAATTGTTGAAGTTGGTCCAGTTTTCCAGTTGCTGCGGCGGAAACCCTCTGAAAAAAGTGGACATTGAAATAAGCATATCGTAACGGATATGAGAATTTTGCGGCACATCTTCAATTACTGCAGTTACTTTATATACATCATACACCGTCTTGAGCGTTTTGCCCACAGCGGATGTGTTCTTTCCAAAATATTTTTCGGCAAGCGATTTTGAAAGCACCATGCTAAAGGGTGCATTCAGTGCATTGGCTGCATTGCCTTCTACAAATTTGTGTGCAAACACATTAAACAGTGTACTGTCTGCATAATATATTTTAGTTTCATAAAAACTGTTCTCACCGTTTTTAAACAAAGTTCTTTCCCTGCTTACAAACCTTACTGCATCCTGCACTTCAGGAAAATCCTTCTTCATGGTGGCAGCCAGCGGAAACTGTGTGAGTGTCCAGTCGGTATTTTTATCCTTTTCCTGTATGTAGGAATTTATACGGTAAATATTATCTGCATTTTTATAATGCCGGTCATACCCCAGTTCGTCTGCTATATAAAAAATTAAAAACAAACTGAATGTTATACCAATGGTAAGGCCAAGTATATTGAGCAGGCTGAACCATCTGTCTTTTTTAAAATTGCGCAGGGCAATAAGTAATAAGTTTTTTATCATGGCTTTGTTTTTATTCTGTTCTTAAAACTTCTTTCAAGTAATAATCTATCAGCTCCACCTCTTGTCAGCTTTCATACTTCCATAATAAGGTAATAAGGTTATTCATGTATATTTTGTTGTTTCTACTAAGGTTTAAAAAAATCTTCCCCTGTATTCATATAAATAACGCTGTAATTCTTTTAGTAAAACACAATTAAAGATCCTCATAGGTATTCAGTACACGAGTGCGACGCAACAATGTTTAACCTAAGTACTTCAGCCCGGACAATAAATATTTTCTTTGCCTTCATTTTCACATTTGCTCTTACTCCGTTCTTAAACTCTTAACCGGGTTACTCAATGCCGCTTTTATTGCCTGCGAACTCACCGTTAGTAATGCAATTAAAACTGCAATAACAGCTGCCAGCACAAATACCCACCAGCCAATATCTATCCTGAATGCAAAATCCTGCAACCATTTGTGCATAGCCCACCAGGCTATAGGAAAGGCAATAATGGCCGAGAGTAAAACCAGTTTTAAAAAATCTTTTGAGAGCATGCCGGTAATGTTAGCAACAGTAGCACCCAATACTTTACGCACACCAATTTCTTTAATGCGCTGCTCTGCCATATAAGTAGCCAAACCAAACAAACCAAGGCAGGCAATTAAAATGGCAATAATGGCAAAGGTTAACCCCAGCTTTGCGGTGCGTTGTTCTTCCCTGTACATATCATTAAAAGAGTCATCCAAAAACTGGTAGCTGAAAGGCATACCCGAAGCCATCGTTTTCCATTTGGCTTCAATGTTTTTTACAAGGCCCTGTACATTTGCAGTGCTTATTTTAAAAGCAGTAGCACCTGTTCTATCGCCCAGGCGAAACAATAATGGGCCTACCGTTTGTTTTAACGATTCGTAATGAAAATCTTTTACCACACCAATAATGGTAAAGGCAATAAGATCTGCTGTGGCCGGGCCATTACCATTAGTATATAGTTTTTTACCCAGCGGGTTATCGTAGCCCAGATATTTAGCAGCCGTTTCATTAATGATGATGGCAGAGGAATCGGAGCCATATTCTTTTGAAAAATTGCGGCCGCTAAGCATCTGCATATCCAGGGTTTTCATATAATCGTAATCTATTCTCCATACCTGTGTACTAAGGCTGTTCTTAGCATCCATCACAGCTTCTTTAGAATAGGTGTTGTCGTTTCTGGAAGAGTTGGATACAGGAAGAAAGCCTGCAAAAGTTGCGCTGTTTACCCCAGCCAGTTTTGAAATTTCGTTTTTAAAAGCGCTGGCATCTTTGCCCAATGCATAAGTATTGTTTACCACCAGTACCTGGTCTTTATTAAAGCCTAATTTTTTTGTTTGTATAAAATTTAATTGACGGTACACAATGATGGTGCCTACAATAAGCATAATAGAAGTGGCAAACTGAAATACCACCAGCACATTGCGCAGGCTGCTTTTTTTAAACCCTGCATTTACTTTTCCTTTTAGTACAGCAATAGGTTTAAAAGAAGATAAATAAAATGCAGGATAACTGCCAGCCATTAAACCCACCGCAAGAGGAAGCAGGAGCAATAAAATTAAATAACCGGGTTTTAATAAATCGCTAATGGCAAGGCTTTTGCCAGACAGGTTATTAAAGTAAGACATGCCTGCCCATACGATAACAACCGCAATTAAAAGAGAAATCATTGCCATTAATATTG
>JAYVGA010000008.1:0-8746 GCA_043772635.1 Chitinophagaceae bacterium | reverse complement strand
CTTATAGTGCGTGCAGTGTGTTGAAGTATTAGTTGTATGGCCTACCCTTTAACATTGAGTGGGAACCGGGGATGTGAAAATATAACACTACAATTTTGATAGCTGATGTAATTTATTTGAGCTAAGTTGTGTATGATAACATCAATGATATTGTTGTACGAAAACTTAAAAACATGGCACTTACAAATTGCTTACTAACTGGAATACCCCTATTCGAAACTGGGGACATGACAATCAAAGACAATCATTATATTTACTGGTACACCATAAAAATAAATGGCCAAAGAATTTCTGTTAACATATGTCAAAGACTACTTGATGAACTTACTTGGGAGAGTGAAATTAAAAAAGTTTTAGATAAGGATAGAGTTTTTTTGATAGGAGAGCTATTAAAAAATAACCTCGAAAATTTCAAATTCAAAGTTTTTCACTGGAACTGTAAAATTGATGGTATAAAAAACCATGCTAATCTAAAGCAATTACTTGAAGAGTCGAAAGAACAAGGGGATTATCCATTTACAAGAAAAGAAAAATACGATAACCTACTAAAGTTTTTACACAAATCTCAAACCTTTGAAGGATCTGAAATACAAATCAACAAAGATGTGACTTTGTATGGCAGCTTATATTTTATGTCCTTTGATGAAATGCAATTTTTTCTAAGGGAACTTCAACGTAAGGGACTTATTGATTATAATGAAAGTACTCAAATTATACAATTTACATTTTATGGATTGGAATATGTTGATACGCTTAAAAAATCGAGTGACTTTGATATTAATATGTTTTCTAAACCGAAATATCAAATCGGATTATCTTTTGCCGGAGAAGACCGCCATTATGTTGAGGAAGTCGCTAAGGAATTAAAAGAATTAGGTATTACCTTTTTTTACGACAATTACGAACAAGAAGATTTATGGGGTAAAGACCTCTATCAACATTTAAATGATGTTTATAAGAATAGGTGTGAATACTGCATAATTTTTATTTCAGAACACTATGCAAAGAAGTTATGGACAATACATGAACTAAAAAGTGCCCAGACAAAAGCTTTTAATGATAACAAGGAATATATTTTGCCAGCCAAATTTGATAATACAGAACTCCCAGGGGTTAATTCAACTGTAGGATATATTGACTGCAATAAAGTTAGTGCAGTGGACCTTGCGAAATTAGCGGCAAGAAAAGTAAAACAAGAATAAAGTCTTCACAAATAACAAAGACTTCGTTGGGCATGCAATGCCAACTATAAAGTCTTAGTTGTACAGCTGCCCCGCAGCATTGCGCATTAGGGTCAAGTTTATTTTAAAAAATATTTTCCGAAACCTTTATCCACAGAGGGTTATGACTCCATAGGAGCCACAGCTTTGTAGTAATTAAAAATATAAATCAAGCCTGCTCCTTAGGAGCAGCACCTTGATTTGCGGTAGCATAAAGTCATACCTAACGGCATGCAAATACAACATTTTTAAATGGTTCTACAAAGCGGCAGCTCCGATGGAGCTAAGTAGAGCGGCGGGTAATATAATATAGAGTAGATAAAATGTTCTTCTTAACTTGACGCTAATGCGCAGCATTGCGGGAGAAGATGCGATGTAAAAAGTATAACACTACAATTTTGATAGCTGATGTAATTTATTTGAGCTAAGTTGCAAATAAAAATATCAATGCTAATTTGCATACAAGTTTTTAAAACTCCAAATTTACAGTTACTATGAAAAAAATTATTATCTCTACGCTGATTTGTTTATTTACGTACGCTTTCTCATTTGGTCAAAGCCAGGTTGATCTGAACCAACAGGCTTCTGCCGATTATAAAAAATCTGAAAAAGAAATTAATTTAGTTTATCAGAGCATATTGAAAGAATATAGCTCTGACACCGAGTTTATTAAAAACTTGAAAACTGCACAAAGACTTTGGATACAATTTAGGGATGCACAGGTAAAAGCAAAATATCCCGATAGAACACAGGGCTATTATGGAAGTGTTCATCCTATGTGCGTATCAATTTATTTAACACAATTAACTAACGACCGAATCAAAACTTTAACGGTTTGGCTGACCGGAATAGAAGAGGGTGAAGTTTGTTCAGGGTCTGTTAAAATAAAACAATAAGTACGCCGTCTGCTGATTTTATAATATTGAAGAAGAGTGCCACAAAATGATGGGCTTGGTGCGGGATACATAAAACTTATATACTTTATAGGTGTAAAACAATCAATAAAGTATAACACTATTGACTATGCAAAATCAATTTTAATATTTTTGGCATTTTTATTTGTAAGCTGTACGGACAAAACAAAACTTAAAACCATAACAATTGGTGAATACTCATTTGACTTTCCTAATGACTTTAAACAGGTAGAAGAGCAAGGTATTGATTCTTATATTGGAAAAGTAAAAGGTGACAGTATTGAATTGGGTTTTGATTATGGTTACTATTCAGATAGGCTTGTTGAAACAGAACAGGAATATATTGAAAAAAAAATTTGGCTTCAATACGCAGGATACCAATTCATGAAACCAGGGATAACTTACGACAACAATAATTATCCAAAGATCGAATTTCTGGGGCTGAGGCAGACAACAAACGGCGACACCGCAAAATTTAAGAATGCAGACTTTATTGCCAAATGTAAACATGACTCAATTTTGTTTGACTACCCAATAACACTGCCAGCCAAAACCAAGCAACACATTGTAAAAATTGACACAATACAAAATCATCTTCGCAGAATTATTATTGCCAAAAATTCATTAAATGGTTTAACAGGAATATTCTTAATGAAGCTGAACAATTATAATCAATCAATGAATAGCAGTACAGCTCTTTCTATGGCTACAAGTGGATTAACGAAAAAACAACAGGATAGTGTTTTAAAAATATTTTCAACATTAAAATTTGTTTCAAATAAATAGTAAAGCAGCCAAAGTTTTTTCACATTGGCAAATTTAATTGCGTTCTAAAAAATCACAACAACAAAGAAAAGCAGCGCATAACGTTTTCTCTACCCATTTGATATTACAGAGAAATTAAATCCATTTATTGCTACCCTCAAAATAAAATAACCTTTCATCAATAACCCCATCCACCCCATTTCAATAAAAGCTATTTTTATACCTCAATAAAACCAGCACAGTACAATTATAAACCATACCATAATGTTGAAGTTCATACCCATTTTATTAATCTCCTTTTGTATAACGCTGCACTCCTATGCACAGCCTCTTAATAAAAAACAAATTTTTACCCGGCAGGATACCCTTAGAGGTAGCCTTGGCCCGGGCCGCATGGGGTGGAATGTACTGCACTATGATATTACTGTACAACCGGATTATGCAGCAAAAACCATCAGGGGGAAAAATATTATCCGCTTTTACGATGAGGGTGCAAAGATGATGCAGATAGATATGCAGGAACCTATGATGATAGACAGCATTATTTATGAAGGACACTCTATAAAAATTACAAGAGAAGGTAATGTGTATTGGGCACAACTAAGAGACCCCAATGCCATGTATAAAATAAAGCCAGGCCCGGCATCTATTACAATATATTTTAGTGGTAAGCCCCGTGAGGCCATACGCCCACCATGGGATGGCGGCTGGATATGGAAAAAAGATAAACAGGGAAACCCATGGATGAGTGTGGCCTGCCAGGGTTTGGGAGCCAGCGTATGGTACCCCTGCAAAGATTACCAGGGCGATGAACCCGATAGCGGCGCTACACTTCGTATAATAGTACCCGATAGTTTGATGGCTGTAGGCAATGGAAGACTCTTGGATAAACAATCATTAGGCAACGGCTTTTCTCAATATAACTGGCAGGTAAAAAATCCCATCAACAATTATAACATCATTCCTTACATTGGAAAGTACAGCCACTTTAGTGAAGTATATAACGGCGAAAAAGCCCGCCGGGATGACCCGGTCGGACGGGGAAAGCTGGATATGGATTACTGGGTGCTGGACTATAACCTGGATACGGCCAGAAAACAATTTAAAGATGCCCCCCGGATGATGAAAGCATTTGAACACTGGTTTGGCCCCTACCCTTTTTATGAAGACGGTTTCAAACTGGTAGAAGCACCTCATCTGGGTATGGAACACCAGAGTGCTGTGGCATACGGCAATGGCTACCAGAATGGATACCTGGGCAGAGATCTTTCCGGCACCGGTTGGGGATTAAAATGGGATTTTATTATTGTGCATGAAAGCGGCCACGAATGGTTTGCCAATAATATTACAAGCATTGATATTGCAGATATGTGGGTGCATGAAAGTTTTACCAACTACAGCGAAACCCTTTTTACAGATTACTGGTATGGTAAAGAAGCCGGCAATGATTACTGCGTGGGTACAAGAAAAGGTATTAGAAATGATATACCAATTATTGGCCCCTATGGTGTAAATAAAGAAGGCAGCGGCGATATGTATCCCAAGGGCGGCAACATGCTGCACAACATAAGGCAACTGATAGATAATGATGAAAAATTCAGAAAAATACTGCGTGGCCTGAATAAAACTTTTTATCATCAAACTGTAACCACAGCGAAGGTAGAAAATTATATGAGCCTGCAGAGCGGAAAAGATTTGTCTAAAATTTTTGATCAGTACCTGCGTACAGTAAACATACCCGTGCTGGAATATAAAACAGTGGGCAAACAAATTTTATACCGGTGGGCCAATTGTGTAGAAGGTTTTAATATGCCCGTAAAAATTAAAATGGATACTACGGCAAAAAAGGAAAAATGGATATATCCTGACACCACATGGAAAAAAATGAAGCAGCCACGTGCATATGATTTGCAAACCTTTAAAGTGAACAGGAACTTTTATGTGAGCGTTAAAAAAGTGGTTTAACAGCAGGAGGGATATTGGGATAATGAGATATTAAGATATTGGGATATTGAGATAGTAGCACGCAGAGAACCAGAGGGCGCAGAGGGATTATTTTTTTTTGCACGCAGAGAGGCAGTGGGGTGCAGAGGAATATTTTTATTTTTCTTTTCTGCGATATCTGCGGGCCATTTTTTAATTGCCAGAAACAACCCTGCCTGCACCAATATATTTTCTGCTGTAATAAGGATCATTCAAACAGCTGATGGTAACGCCACAGCTCACACTGGCATGAACAAAATAATCGTTAGCCAGGTAAACACCTACATGGCTCACACCTCCCCTTGTATTAAAAAACACAAGATCGCCTTCAGTTATTTCTTCCCTGCTTATTTTTTTACTGGCAGCATACTGGTTTCTTGCCGTACGGGGCAGTGCCAACCCATAAACTGTAGATAATAATAATCCTGAAAGTGCGCTGCAGTCAATTCCTTTTTTTGTGGTGCCTCCATAACGGTACCTGGTATTCCACCACTCTTCTATAAATTTAAACATAGTAAGATTGCTTATATCCTCAATGTCTATATCCAGCAACTGTGCATATTTAAACTGCATTGCATTGCATGCTTCTGTAGGCATTTTTAAGCTGGGCGAAGCAGCATTTGCAATATTATTGGCAGGAATTATTGCAGTTACTTCAGGAGCAGGCATGGTACTGGCATAATCTGCCATGCCGGGTTTAAGTTCTATACCATCTATAAATTTAAGGGAGGGTTGCGCCTGTGCGGAAAAAGAAAATGCCGAAAATGAAATGATAAGTACTGCAATGAGCAATAAGTTTTTCATACGTAAAATGTTTGGTTTACACGTATGTACGACTTAATCTATTGTTTTTTACTCTTCTCTGATGCTTAGATTTTCTGTTGATTTATTCCTGGTCTTTGGGTCCTGTCCTACAAACAATTAAAAATAATTTTTCTGATATTGTGGCGTAAAGCTAACTTTTAATGCCCAAACAAGCAAGCCTTATAAGGTATTAAACCTGCCTAGCCCGTATTAATGCGGGTTTTACAGGCTTTTCTTAAACATTAAAAATGCTTTACAGCTACTCTGAAGTATAAACGACGCCACCAAATTTTTATTGTAACTATGCTGAGCCACAATTTCTTAAAACTAAACTCTTTCTCTTAACATGCTAAATGATACATCTAATTCCCATTTTATTTTTTAGAGGTAAGAAATGTTACAGTTGTAGAAATTAGTACACAATAATTGGAATAATTTTAATAAAGGGTCGATTTAATGGTATAATAATGGTTGGCATAAGTTTTGAAAATTATTTTATAATTAACTTTTTAACCATTAAAATTTTTTATTATGTCAAATCTACTTTATACCGTAGCTGTAATCTTAATTATTATTTGGGCAATATCATTTTTGGGAGGCTTTTATACCGGTGGAATAATTCATCTTCTTTTAGTTATTGCAGTTATAGCTGTGGTAATAAAGCTGGTTACCGGAAATAAAACCATTTGATAAATTAAATATTACAAAGAACAGTTACATTTTTGCGGGGCTTTCGGTTGAACTATTTTTATTTTATAGTCAGTAAATCGAAAGTCCCGCTTTTTTATTTAATATCTACCTTATTCATTTTTTTTCGCCTTATCTCCAGAGTTCTGCAATAAACAGCAACAGGCATCAACTATTTTTACACCAGTGTATGCGGAAGTTTTTCACCAAATAAATTTAGGTATAACCCCTCCAGCGTAGAAGGGATAAAATTATTTTTTCTCTATTCAACATATTTTTTTTCAGCAGCAGCACTATTTTAAAATTTTGTTTTAGTTTTTATTAATACTAACCTATTTAAATCTAACAGAGTACTGGATTTTAGCAATTTCCTAAAAATAAAAAATGTAATAATTACCTCATTTGGTTTAATTGGTTTGGAAAAAAATAATTGGTGCTTTTTTTGGTGCTGATAAAATCTACAACCCTGTACAATTAATCTTTTCTATTATGACAGATGAAACAGAAAAATTTGAATTAAGTGAAGATGAAAAAAAGCTGGTGGAAGAAACGATATCAGATTATCAAAATGGTATACCCGATTTTGGTAATCAGCGCAGGCTTTTTTTAAAACAGATTTCCGCCATTACCGGATCAATTATGGCTTATCATTTGTTTGGCGGAGAAAAAGTTTTTGCTCAAATGATAAGTGATAATGTGGTGAGCCAACAATCATTTGCAAATTTGGAGAACGCAGTTAATGTTGTTTTTAAAATTAATGGAGCAAGCAAATCCCTGCAGGTAGATTCCCGGATGACTTTGCTGGATACTTTAAGGGAAAAACTACAACTTACCGGCTCAAAGAAAGGCTGCGATCATGGACAGTGCGGAGCCTGCACAGTGATTGTTGATGGCCGCCGGGTATTATCCTGCCTCACCCTTGCAGCAGCCTGCGGAGGCAAAACCGTTACTACTATTGAAGGCCTGGCAAAAGGCAGGGAGCTTCATCCTGTTCAGGCTGCATTTATAAAACATGATGGTTTTCAGTGTGGGTTTTGTACACCGGGGCAGATTTGTTCGGCGGTCGCTTTACTCGCCGAAGCTAAAAAAGGGGAAGCCAGCTATGTAACAGATGATGTACGAACCAAAACAAAATCGCTGCAGCTTTCCGATAACGAAATACGGGAACGTATGTCGGGAAATATTTGCAGGTGTGGTGCCTATCAAAACATTGTAGCGGCAATAAGCGAAGTACATACCGGTAAAAAGGTAGCCAATGCATGGAAATTTACAAACGAAAACACCAGTCTCTTAGCCGGCGAAAATTTATCTCAAAAACAATATTCAGATAATGAGACCATTTAAATATTCAGGCACAGGCACTTTAAATGCTGCCACCCAAATACTGGCTACAAACAGCAACTCACAATTGCTTGCGGGTGGAACCAATATTTTAGATTTAATGAAAGAGGATGTGGAGCGTCCAGACGAATTGATTGATATCACCAAACTCAATTTCTCAGCCATAAAAATAATAGCAGGTGGTACAGCCAATGAAAGTATTTCTATCGGGGCACTTGGCAATAATACGGATGCAGCAAACCATCCCTACATCCGTCAGCATTTTCCATTATTAACACAGGCAATTTTAGCGGGTGCTTCGGCACAGATACGTAATATGGCAACCAATGGTGGCAACCTCAACCAGCGTACCAGGTGCCCCTATTTTTACGACATCAACATGCCATGCAATAAGCGTGTACCCGGCACCGGTTGTGGAGCCATGCATGGTATTAACAGGATGCATGCAATTTTTGGCTGGTCCGAAAGCTGTGTTGCTGTGCACCCTTCTGATATGTGTGTAGCACTTGTAGCTTTGGATGCCCAGGTAAAAGTGCAGGGTGCAAACGAACAGCAGCGCATGATACCCTTTGCCCAATATCACCGGCTGCCAGGCGATATAACGCAAAAAGACAACAACCTGAACCGGGCAGAAATCATCACATCTATTGAAATACCAAAAAATAATTTTGCAGAAAAATCCTATTATTTAAAAGTGCGTGACAGGGCCAGCTATGCATTTGCGCTGTTGTCTGTAGCAGCCGCTTTGGAGATGGATAGTAACAAAATTAAACAGGTACGCATTGCCATGGGTGGTGTAGCACATAAACCCTGGAGGGCTATGGAAGCCGAAAATTTTTTAACAGGCAAGGAGGCCACCCCTGAAAATTTTAAACAGGCGGCCGAAAAGGAAATGGAAAAAGCAAAACCACTGGAGCACAACCAGTTTAAAATTGAATTGGGCAAAAAAGCAATCACCAGGGCATTGATACAGGCAATGAATGGCGGTAAAGCATAACATCTTTTTCAGTATAAATTAAAAAACAATTGTTG
>JAYVGA010000007.1:0-5425 GCA_043772635.1 Chitinophagaceae bacterium | reverse complement strand
AAATGAAGCATTCCTTATAACGCTTAAAACGCTATTGTTAAACAAAGCATTTTAAATAAAATAAATTATGAAAAAAGTATTAATAATAAGCATGGTCTTATTAAGTTCCATTGTTTCAAACGCACAAACTGATACTTCTAAGGCAGAACAGTATTGCCAGCTAATAGCCACACCAAGATTGTTAAGTAACAAAGTAACCATTGATATCGACTTTGGTGAAGAGAAAAGTTTTTGGCGGGATACAAGGCTTAAAACAGATGATGGTAAAACTAAAAAGTTTAATACCATAATTGATGCCATGAATTATATGGGCAAAAACGGCTGGATATTTATTAATGCCTACCCGGTTCGTATAGGTGAAACTGAAATTTATCATTTTGCTTTTAAAAAGCAGTTTACAAAATCAGAATTGCAGCAATAGTATAAACTGGTTCCAAAAAACATCATGAGCTAAAAGTGGAGAGTGATGAATCATAAAATTAAAAATAAACTTTTAAAAAAACGTTATGAAAAAAGTACAATTAAGTATTTTATTGGCTTTGATATTTTTCTTTTTTAATGGATTTGCTCAAACCAGAATATTTTCTCCAAATGAAATAACCGGGGTTTATTGGTCACCCAAAAAAGATGCGAAAATTGAAATCTATTTAAAAGGCCGGCAATACTTTGGAAAATTTGTTTGGGCGGCAACGCCCAGGAAAGACTTTAAAAATCCAGCAAAAGCTTTACAAAGCAGAAACATTATTGGTTTGGAATTTTTAACCAGGTTTGTTTATGATGATGGCGTTTACAATAACGGAGAAATCTATGATCCCGAAACCGGTAAAACATACTCCTGTAAAATGAGTTTGACTGGTAATAAACTTAAAGTGAGGGGATACATGGGTATTTCGCTGTTTGGCCGTACTGAATATTTTGAAAGGATAAATTAGTTTAGCCTATCTGTAATGAAGGCATTAAAAAATAAAAATTAATACAACCAATAAACAATCAATTATGGAAAAGAGTGTAGCAATATTAATGGCTGATTTATCGGGGTATACTGCTCTTACAGAAACTCATGGCGCTGCTTCAGCTGCAGACTTAATTGATAAGTATATCCGTATTGCAGAAAATTGCCTGGTTGGCCACAGCAAATTGCATCAACGAACCGGGGATGAAATTATGTTCGTTTCTGATTCGCCTGATTCCTTGCTGGCAACTGCCCTTAAGTTAGCCGCTAATATAGCAAGTGAAGAGTATTTTCTCCAGGTGCATGGAGGCTTGCATTATGGAAAAGTTTTGAAGAGGGATGGTAATTATTTTGGATCTGCATTAAACCTGGCAGCCAGGATAACTGGCAAAGCAGTAGCAGGAACCTTTTTGTGTTCTGATGAATTTGTAAACGCAGTAACAGATAAATCTGTTTGTTCGTTTAAATCAAAAGGAAATTATTTTTTTAAAAATATTAGTGGAGAAAAAGAAGTATTTGAACTAAGCACAAAAAAAACAAAGAATAATTATATTGATCCGGTTTGCCGTATGTTAATCCTGAACCCTCAAAATGCAATCCACCATCCCTATAAAGACGAGCTTTATTTTTGCTCTTCCCAATGCCTCGGATTGTACAGCGAAAAGCATCCGTTTAAACATACATTGCAAAACTAAAATCCAGTATAAAACAAATTTAAATTGCAGCACATTAAAAATTCAAAACGATGACTTCAATAATTATAGGAATATCTTCAGGGCTTTTAATAATATTGTTGTTTGGTATTTTAAACAGCTTTGATAAAAAATTGATTTATGGGCTGATTCTTTGCGGAATAGGTTTCCTGTATGTAGGGTTCACCTGGTCAGATATTTCGTCTTTAATTATAACGGCTGTGCAGGCAATATTTTTTCTCTTTTTTGCTTACTATGGAATTAAAATAAATTTATACTTTTTGGCGGCGGGTTATTTTTTGCATGGTCTTTGGGACCTTGCGTATGATCTTTTCCGCCTGCCCGATTTAATCCCGCCTCATTACGATCTGTTTTGTTTATCCATTGATTTTACCATGGGTATTTATCTTGTTATTCTAAAACTCCGCCTTACAAATCAACAGCAGTGTTGAGGTAAGCGTGAATTGTCAATATTCACCATTCACCCCCTACAAAAATATAGGACAGGCATTCACAATTGACCATTCACAATTGCCCCCTACAAAAATATAGGGGCAGGCATTCACAATTAACCATTCACAATTGCCCCCTACAAAAATATAGGGGCAGGCATTCACAATTGACCATTCACAATTGACCATTCACAATTCACCATTCACCATTCACACCTCGTTTCTATTTAACTTTACTTATGCCTTCAACTATACTCCTGGTTAAAAATATGGTTTGCCATCGCTGCATACTTGCAGTAGAGGATATTTTGCAAAATGAAAAAATTCCTTTTCAAAAAGTAAGTTTTGGAGAGATACATTTAAGCGAAGAGCTTTCACAGGATCAGAAGGAAAGGCTGTCAAAGAAATTAACAGGAATAGGTTTTGAGCTTATAGATAATTATGCCGGCGGCCTTATTGAAAAAATTAAAACCCTGGTTATTAAACGGGCCCGGAACGAAGTGGATGAAAAAGAAAGTAAAATAAAACTCTCTCATTATCTCTCCCAGAAAGTTAATCATGAATACACTTACCTCAGCAGTTTATTTTCATCTGTAGAAGGAAGAACCATTGAAAATTATTTTATTGAACAACGCATTGAAAAAGCAAAAGAGCTGCTGATATACGGTCAGCTCACTTTATCGCAAATTGCTTTTGACCTGGAGTACAGCAGTGTGGCCCATCTTTCTACCCAGTTTAAAAAGATTACCGGTTTAACGCCTACCTATTTTAAAGAAATTGGTATGGCAAAGCGTAAATCATTAGATAAAATTTAAACCAAAAATTTTGCAACGCTTACCCAAAGTAGTGTAATAATCACCAGCCTTTCTCCAGCTACTTTTGTATTATCAAATAACTTTAAAAAATTAAAATTATGAAATCAACAACAATGAGTCACAGTACTCAAAATGTAAAATGCAGTAATCCAAATTGTACATGTGTAAACTGTAATTGCGGTTCTACCTGTACATGTGCAAAGTGTAAATAAGTTAATCCTGCAGAATCACCACCTGGCCGTTCCTAAAAGGGATGGCTTTTTTATTTTGTTTAAAAAGATTGATAGTAAAGTGTAAAAACTCAGATAAAATTTAATCCCAAAATTTTATAACACTTGCCCAAAGTAGTGTAACAATCACCCGCCTTTCTGCAATTACTTTTGTGTTATCAAATAACTTTAAAAAATTAAATTATGAAATCAACAACAACGGGTCAAGGCACTCAAAATGTAAAATGCAGCAATCCAAATTGTACATTTGTAAACTGTAATTGCGGTTCTACCTGTACTTGTGCAAATTGTAAATAAGTTATTCCTGCAGGAGAAACATTAAGCCGTACCTTAATTGGGCGGCTTTTTTATGTTAAAATAAATTTTGATTTAAATGACTGCCACAAAATTTTAAGAGTAGATGTATTTAAAAAGTACACACCCAAACCATTGTGAATTGTTTAAATAACCTGGGATTTACAGTGAAATTTAATTTAACGTAGAAGATAATGGTTTGCACTGTCTGTAATTGACATGATCTTGTCTTTGTTAGCAATTAGATTGCTGTGTACCTTTATTTAAACAATTTAATAAACCTGCAATATGCAAAAGGTAGTTTTTATCCTTCCACCCACTGTAGAATTACTTGACCTGGCCGGACCTGTGCAGGTTTTTACAGAAGCAAAATTTTATGGTATGGAGATTGAAATGGAATTTTATAAATATGAAGATGAACCTGTAAGTACTGCCGGGCTTGGCTTTGGAAATATTGCAGATTTTAAAAGCGCCAAATTAAAAGAAGGGGATTTTGTTTTTGTACCGGGCATGGATAACGAATATGTAAACAGCATTCCATTTAAAGCAGAAAGAGAATTCTTTAACTGGCTGAAGGAATGTTCAGATAAAAAGGTAACGGTTTGTTCTATTTGTAACGGTGCTTTTGCTTTGGGGCATGCTGGCTTGCTGAAAGATACAGAATGTACTACGCATTGGAGAAGAGTTAAAGCACTGCAATTGCAGTTTCCACAGTCAAGAGTGGTAGCTGATATTTTATTTATAAAGAGTAATAATGTGTACACAAGCGCAGGCATCAGTGCCGGTATAGACCTTGCTTTGGCTATTCTTGAAGATTTAAAAGGCCCGCTGTTTACCCATAAAGTAGCCAGGGGCCTGGTTGTCTATCACCGGCGAAGCGGCAAACATAAGCAGCAAAGCATTTACCTCGATTACAGGAACCATATTAACCCCCAGGTTCATGAAGTGCAGGACTACCTTATTGATCATCTTTCTGCTGCAAACGATATTGAAACCCTTGCTTCGCTGGTTGGCATGAGCCCCAGAAACCTCAGCCGTGTGTTTAAAGAAAAAACCGGTTCTACCATTTTAGAATATCTCACCCTGTTACGTAAAGAGTATGCCGGTACCATGCTTAATAATCCTGAATACACCATTGAATATATTGCTTCGCAATGTGGGTTTAAAACTGCCAGGCAATTGCAAAGGATATTAAAAAAATAATAGGACATTAATTGTAATTTCAAAAATAAATCCCTGCAGGCTTAATCACATGTAAAAATCTAACCGGCTCACTGTGTCTCAGCGGGGTTTTCGCCTGGTTTACTTTCAAATTAAAAATAACTTTATGGCGAAACCCCGATGCAGGAAAGCCTTCGGTTTTTACAAGCGCAAACTATAAGGTTTTAAAAAGTACAGGTAAAAAATATTTTGCCTCCTCCCACTCTTAAAATTATTGCTTTGATTTTCTTTTACCTTCACACTCTGGGTGTATTGAATATTGACTATATAATCATCCAGGTCTATCCCACATCGGGGTTTCGCCGCAAACTTCATTTAGATGGAATTGTGAGTTGGCGAAAACCCCGCTGAGACGTGACATATTGCCAACGAATTTCTGGCAGAAAGTTTTGATTACGATAAACTAACTGATACGTATACCTGCCCCGCAGGTGCAGTACTAACGAGCCTGGGCACATGGCATAATAAAAAAGGAGAAGCTCATGAAACAAGTTACCGTTTTAAAACATACCGTACCGATGCCTGTAAAACCTCCCCCTTAAAAACGCAGTGCACCAAACTTCCTAAACGCATTATACAGCGCAGCGAATACCAGGATGCAGTAGATATCAATGATAACAACATCAAACAAAACCCACACTATTACAAACGACGGCAGGCCATTTGCGAGCATCCCTTTGGAAGCATCAAGCGGCATTGGGGTTACACCCATACATTATTAAAAGGATTGCAAAAAGTAAATGGCGAAATGAACCTCATCATGTTTTGC
>JAYVGA010000006.1:0-5102 GCA_043772635.1 Chitinophagaceae bacterium | reverse complement strand
AAATCAACTGTTTAATAATTCTTACCAACAAAATTTCAAAGAACTTGAAGATAACCAATTGACTATCTTCTAGTTTTTCTTAGGACGGTAGTGACCATTCACCATTCACCATTCACCATTCACCATTCACCTTTCACATTTCACCTTTCACCTTTGACCTTTGACCTTTGACCTTTGACCTTTTATAAACTAACAATAATTAAAAAACCATGCCTTCCTCTTCTGATAAATTTTTGGACCTTATTCGTCATCCATTTAAGTTTCGCTTTTTTCTTTTATCAAAATTACCCAGCGCATTTTTTTGCGGGGTAAGGATGCGTTATGCAGACCATGAAAAATGTGTGGTAACAGTACCCTACAAATGGTTTAGCACCAATCCTTTTAAGAGCACTTATTTTGCCTGCCTTAGCATGGCTGCCGAAATGAGCACAGGTGTACTTGCCATGGCACATACTTACAAACAGGAGCCTGCAGTAAGTATGCTGGTATTAAGAGTAGAGGGAAATTTTATGAAAAAAGCAACCGGCCGCACCACTTTTACCTGCGAAGATGGCCAGCTGGTTACACAGTTGGTAAGAGATGCCATGTCATCAGGCAAACCCACTACTGCCATTATGCGCTCTACCGGTAAAAATGCAGCAGGCGATACCATTGCAGAGTTTGCCATTACCTGGACCTTTAAAGCAAAAACCAAATAAATCTGTTTGGTAAAAACTGCTAAAACAAAAGTTGTAAATTGCGGCTTCATTTATTGTTCTCCCATTGATGCAGGTGTAATAAATTTTTAATAAACTTCCTGCTCAGTAAACATGTTTCATCTTAATAAATTTAAGATAGCAGCATGAGCAATCAAAAAAATTATGTCAAAAGAACTTCGCAAACAGGAGGCATTAGAATACCACTCCAAGGGCAGGCCCGGCAAAATAGAAGTAGTACCCACCAAAGAAGCCAAAACACAAAGAGATCTTTCCCTTGCCTACTCGCCGGGTGTGGCCGAGCCCTGTAACGAAATTGTAGCCAACCCAAATGACGTTTATAAATACACTGCCAAGGGTAACCTTGTGGGTGTAATAACCAATGGTTCGGCAGTGCTGGGCCTGGGTAATATTGGCCCGCTGGCCAGCAAGCCCGTAATGGAAGGCAAGGCAGTACTCTTTAAAATTTTTGCAGATATAGATGTTTTTGATATAGAAATAAACGAATCCGACCCGGTAAAATTTGTAGAAATTGTAAAAGCGCTGGAACCTACTTTTGGCGGTATAAACCTGGAAGATATAAAAGCCCCGGAATGCTTTTATATAGAACAGGAACTAAAAAAAGTTTGTAACATTCCTGTAATGCACGACGATCAGCATGGCACCGCCATCATATCTTCGGCAGCCATGTTAAATGCCCTGGAAATTCAAAAGAAAAAAATAGACCGTGTAAAATTTGTAATTAATGGCGCCGGCGCAGCAGCCATGGCCTGTATTAAATTGTACGAAGCGCTGGGTGCAAAGCCATCTAATTTTATGGTGTTTGATAAGGATGGTATCTTATACAAAGGCAGGCCCGATATTGAAGAAATGAAATACCCGTTTTGTGTAGATGAAAAATTTAAAGACTACAACCTTACCCGTGCCATGAAGGATGCCGATGTTTTTTTGGGCCTTAGCGTGGGCAATGTGGTTACACCCGATATGGTAAAAAGTATGGCCCGTAATCCTATCGTATTTGCCATGGCAAACCCCGACCCGGAAATTACTTACGATGCAGCCATTGTAACCCGCAAAGATTTAATAATGGCCACGGGCCGTAGCGATTTTCCAAACCAGGTAAATAATGTACTGGGCTTCCCATATATTTTTCGTGGAGCTTTAGATGTAAGAGCCACACAGATAAACGAAGCCATGAAACTGGCTGCCGTAAAAGCGCTGGCAGGATTGGCCAAAGCTGCTGTACCCGATATTGTAAACCTGGCGTACAACGATAAAAATATTTCTTTTGGCCCCACTTATATTATTCCCAAACCGGTAGACCCCCGGCTGCTGGCCACCGTGGCACCCGCAGTAGCAAAAGCCGCTATAGAAAGTGGTGTGGCCCGCACTATTATTACAGATTGGGAAGCTTACGCTATAGATCTTAATAAAAGGCTGGGGCTGGATAATCAACTGAGCAGGGCAATAGGAGCCAAGGCCAGAAAAGATCCTAAAAGGGTAGTTTTTGCCGATGCAGAAAATACTAAAATATTAAAAACTGCACAGCTTATACTGGATGAAAAAGTGGGTTACCCTATTTTGCTGGGCAACGAAAAAAAGATAAGAGAAATTGCAGAAGCACAATCTATAGACCTGGATGGCATACCCATTATAGATCCTAAGAGTGATGAAACAGAAGAAATGCGGCAGCAGTTTGGTGCACTCTTTTTTGCCAAGCGCCACCGCAAGGGAGTAAACAGTTACGAAGCGCCAAAAACCATGAAAGACCGCAACAATTTTGGTTGCATGATGGTAGAAACAGGTATGGCAGATTGTATGATAAGCGGACTTAGCCGTAATTATGCAGATACCATTAAGCCTGCCATACAAATTATTGGTACAGAGCCCGGCGTAAATAAAATTGCGGGCATGTATCTTTTATTTACCAAACGGGGGCCTTTATTTTTGGCAGATACTACCATAAACTTTAACCCCACTGCCGAAGAGCTGGCAGAAATTACTTTAATGGTGGCCAGGGAAGTAAGCAATTTTAATATTACTCCAAGAGTGGCCATGCTGTCTTATTCTAATTTTGGCAGCAGTAATTCGCCAGAGGCCAACCTGGTAAGAAAAGCCCGGGAAATTGTAAAACAAAAAGCTCCTACCCTTATCTGCGATGGCGAAGTGCAGGGTATTATGGCATTTAATAAAGATATCCTGCAGGACAATTATCCGTTTACAGAACTGCTGAATGGGGAAGTAAATACACTTATATTTCCCAACCTGGCCGCCGGTAATATTGCCTACAATCTTTTACAGGAAGTAGGCGGGGCCGATAGTATAGGCCCCATACTGCTGGGATTAAACAAACCGGTACACGTATTGCAATTGGGAAGTTCAATACGCAGTATCTTTAACATGGTGGTAATAGCTGTAATAGATGCACAGCTAAAATCCCAAACCAATGCAGTAGAAGAAATGAAAAAAAGCAAATGGTGGAAGCGAAGCCGCAAAACAGAACAGCAATCATCCTAAAAATAATTAAGGCCGTAAAATAACCATATGAATTTTTTTACCCATTTTGGCAAATACATATTAATGCTTAAAGGCATGTTCAGCAAACCTGAAAATGCCAAACTTTACTGGAAAGAATTTATGCACCAGTGCTCCGATATCGGTATTGGTTCCCTGGGCATCGTATCTATCATCTCTGTTTTTATGGGTGCGGTAAGTACCGTACAAACGGCCTACCAACTTGTATCTCCCCTTATTGCAAAAACAGCTATTGCACAAATTGTACGGGATACGGTTATCCTGGAGTTTGCTCCTACCCTTGTGTGTATTGTACTGGCCGGGGTTGTAGGCAGCAAAATTGCCAGCGAGCTGGGTAATATGAGGGTGAGCGAACAGATAGATGCTCTTGAAATTATGGGGATCAATACAAAAACTTTTCTCATTTTACCTAAAATAGTAGCGGCCATTGTAACCATCCCCATGCTGGTAATAATAGCCATGGTGCTTGGTATTTATGGAGGCCGGCTTGCCGGTGCGTCTTCTGGTATTTTATCTACCGATACTTTTGACCGTGGCCTTGCAGAAGGTTTTATGCCTTTTAATGTTACGTTTTCACTTATTAAGGGATATACATTTGCATTTATTATTAGTTCTATACCGGCGTATTATGGTTATTATGTAAAGGGAGGTTCGCTGGAAATTGGAAGGTCCAGTACAAAATCGGTAGTGGTGAGTTGTATTGTAATATTATTGGCAGATTATGTGCTGGCGGCGCTGCTGCTATAGCCCCCTCCGCCCCCTAAAGGGGGAACTGGGAATTTCGGTTTGTAAAATATTTTTTTTAACAAATTCTCTATCTGTTGTTAGAGACTAAAAGCCCCTTTAGGGGTTGGGGTTTATGATCGAATTTAAAAACTTAAAAAAATCTTTCGGAGATAAAGTGGTGCTGGATGGCGTGAGCCATGTAATGCAAACCGGCAAAACCAATCTTATTATTGGTACCAGTGGCAGCGGCAAAACCGTTTTGCAAAAATGCCTGGTAGGTTTATTTGAGCCAGATGAAGGAGAAATTATTTACGATGGTACCAGCTTTACAGATATGACCGGCGAAGAAAGAAAACTGCTGCGCCAGCAGGTGGGCATGCTTTTCCAGGGGTCTGCTTTATTTGATAGTATGACGGTAGAAGAAAATGTAATGTTTCCATTAAGCATGTTTACAAAAGATTCTTTTGCCGTAAAAAGAAAAAGAGTAAACGAAGTTTTAGAAAGGGTAAACCTGGTGGGCAGCAATAAAAAATTTCCTTCGGAGATAAGCGGCGGTATGAAAAAAAGAGTAGGTATAGCCAGGGCCATTGTACTTAATCCAAAATATCTTTTTTGCGATGAGCCCAACTCCGGCCTCGATCCGCAAACATCTATGATTATAGATAAACTTATTAAAGATATTACCGTAGAGTATAATACCACCACCATTATAAACACCCACGATATGAACAGTGTAATGGAAATTGGTGACAATATTCTTTACATGGCAGACGGAAAAAAAGAATGGAGCGGCAACAGTGAAGAAATTATTTTTTCTGAAAATGAAAAGCTTAATGAATTTATTTTTGCTTCCCAGTTTTTGCAGGATGCCAAAAATATGCGCATGATGCAGGCCAGCGGCCATGTAGATGAAGATGGGAATATTATAGAGAAATAATTTATTCTAAAATAATATACCCCTTGCTACAGGTAATGAGATTGCTAAATCAAAAAAACGTACTTGTAATAAGTTAGCGGAAATTAAAGGTTGCACATACTGCTTTAAACTATTTAGGGTCTCCCTGAAAAAGAAAAATAATTTTTGATATTGGGTGGCATCAACTAAAATTGTTGTCACTTTTTTATTTTTTAGGGGGTAGATTTTAT
>JAYVGA010000005.1:0-13129 GCA_043772635.1 Chitinophagaceae bacterium | reverse complement strand
GTTTTTTTGCTTTTTTGTGCAGCTGGCAGTTGTACCTGTTTTTTTTAGACCAATATCCAAAATTGCACAAAGAATTTGCATTTGCCACTATGGGCATACCCACCGTATTGTTTTGGAGTGCAGGCATAAGCAAAGATACTATTTGCGTTTCCCTGCTGGCATTGCTTACAAAATCGCTGTACGATATATTTATAAAACGACGAAAACTTATTGCGAACTGGCTGATAGTTATTATAACCTTGTATATAATTTACCAGGTAAAATCTTATATCATTATAAGCTACATGCCTTTTTTTATGCTGTTTTTAATTTTGGCACGGATCAAACAAACTCAAAATGTTTTGTTACGCTACTTATTAAAATTTAGCTTGCCCCTTATATTTATTGGCTTACTTATTTTTTTAGCCGCCAATAGCGATGATCTTTTAAAAGAATATTCATCAGAAAAAATTTTGGAAGGTATTAGTAACCAGCAAAAAGGATTTAATGCGCAGGCCGAAAGAACCGATGGCGCTTTTTTTAACTTAGGCGATTTTGACGGCAGTGTTACCGGTTTAATTACTATGGCACCCAAAGCGCTGGTAGCCACATTTTTCAGGCCCTTTATTTGGGAAAGCAGGAATTTAATTATGCTGCTGTCATCCTTAGAAGCAGTGGCGATGCTGATTTTTACACTCAGTTTGTTTTTAAAACCCCGTGGGTTTCTAATATTTTTTACTTCTCTTTTTAAAAATGCCCTGGTACTTTATTGTATTGCCTTTGCCATATTATTTGGAATTTTTGTGGGCATCAGTACATTTAATTTTGGCAGTTTGGTGCGGTATAAAATACCCTGCATCCCTTTTTTTGTTTGCGGTTTAATAATTATTAAAGAAAGAATTGCTGCCTCGGCTCCGGCAAAAGTATTAGTTTAATTTTACCGCCCTAACCACCGGCGGATTAGTTTCGTCATATTTTTCAAAGCCGGCAAAAGTAACTTTTAAACCAAATTCTTCCACCCATTTTTTAACTGTATTAATGCTTTGCGGATGATCATGCTCCGGGCTGTACATATCAAAAGTATCCAGTATGCACCATTCTTTTATTTGCTCCGCCGTTAAAGCTTTATAAGGCAGGGTACCATAAATATCTACAATGGGTATAAAGCGGGTAAGTACTCCTAATTTTATTTTGTATAAAAAATAATACAGTTTTATCATCCAGTCAACATTACCCTGTATTTTTTTTAATAATTTTTCGTGGCTCATTTTTTTTGTAAAAGGGCGAAATAAATATTTTGCATGAATTTTTGTCCACCAGCCTTTTACGGTATAAAAATCTACCACCAGTTCGCCACCATGTTTTACCTGCGCTACCAGGCTTTTTACCGATTGTTTAAAATCGGGAGTATGCTGCAGTACACCAATGCAAAGCACTTTATCAAACTGGCCGGGTGCAAAAGGCATATCGTAAATACTTGCCTGAAAAAGTGTAAACCTTTTGCCATGGTACCCGTTATTCTTAAAATTGGCCTCTACTGCATTACTGTAATCTACACTATATAAATTAGCATTGGTATGGTTTAAAATTACTTCCGAAAAACGGCCGGCACCACTGCCCACTTCCAATACATTTTTACCGGTTAAATCTTCTTTATCCCATTTGGTTTCGGCAAAAAAACGAGTTTTGCTTACTTCATTTTCTTTGCTGTCAATTTGTGTTTTTACAAATTTGTTCCACTGGTAACCAAAATTTTCTGTGTAGTTGGTTTCAGTTTGTAAAACCCTGTATGAGCCATTTATTTTTTTAAAAACACTTTTTTCTCCTTCATTTAAACTTTCATCAGCAATTTCTAAATTTTGCTTGTTGAAGGGATTTAAAAAATTAATCATAATTACACATTTTTAATTTGAGTTCCGAATAATTGAATCCATACCAAAGGATAAGTTTTGTGACTTAATATAACAATAAGTGTTGTAAATAATGTCAAACTTAAAATAGCGCAATAGGCAGTTGCAGAAATACCATAATTTGAAAATAAAAAATAATTTATTAGCACGCTGAAAATAATATTTATAAAGGATAGATAAATAAAATATTTGTTCTTCTTAAAATAAAATAAAGTTGCTGAAAATATTACATAAATAGCCTGAATAGAAAAGTAAAAAGGAATAACCATTAAGTATTTATAGGAACTAAAATATTTTGCTGAAAATAAATGAAGGATATCTTTTGAAAAAATAGAAATTAGTATGCCAATAAAAATGATAAATAAAATGTATAATAAATGTACTTTAACAATTTTTCTTTTGGAATTATCAGAGTCTTCTTTAAACAAACGGTATAAATGTGGGGTCCATGCGGTAATAAATGCAGTGTTTAGTATACCTAATGGAGCAGCAAGTGTAAACGCAAAGCTGTATAAACCCAGTTCAAATTTATTACCATAACTGTCTAAAAAATAGCGATTCAAAGATTCAATCGCAAGCAAACCAAATGCATGTGGAAGCAAGGGTAAACCATAAGATAAAACTTGCCTAACCAAGTCTTTATTAATTCGAAAATTAAATTTGAATTTTATACTCCATACTATTAATACAAATACTAAAATACTGCTGAGCAGTATAGCATAAATTCTGTATTCGTACTTTGCCTGGAACCGGGATAAAAAAAAGAAAGTGATCACTAAGTTAGCAATTACAAAAAATATTGCTGTGATGGCATATTTTTTAATGTTTAAAAATGCCTGGTTATAGGCTAAATAATTTAACCTAACAGCTTCCAGTAAAGAAATAGTAAGCAATGCAATTATAACAAGTAATGAGGACAAATTAATTAACAGGCCAGTAATTAAAGTGATAATTGCAATTACAATAAATGCTGTAAAATTAATTACCGTACTATTATAAAAATAATTTAACCCGTCTTTTTCTTTACTGTAATGTAATAAAATGGCACCATTGGTATAACAGAGAATAAGCGGATAAATATATGCCTGCACTGTAAGCAGATAAGCTAATTTTCCTAACTCCTCGGGAGGTAAATAAATAGATAATGCCAGTGTAATTAAATAATTAATACCTCTTTCTGCAAAAGAAATAACTGTAAATAAAAATATGCTTTTAAGTATTTGCCGCGACATTAATTTATAAGAATTTGTTTTAACCTTTCCACCGCATTTCCGTCTGACGCATATAAAAATTTTGTTTTTAAAGTATCATTTTTATTTAATGGATAAAATTTAATATCACTGGCGGAAAAATTGTAAAAATCTAATACAGGCGTTACGCCTTCTTTTGCTAAAAGCGGCTCATAAATTTCATCGTACTTAATTTGCACAGTAGGTATTGTAAAAGCAATGGGCATGGTTAAAGTAGAGTAAAAGCCAAAACAACCTGCGGCATTAATAATTAATTTTGCAAGTTGCGGCATATCCACATTTCTTATAAAAGTAATGGTATCATCATCTGCCAGCCCCGGGTTTTGGTAATTGCGGGGATGCAGTTTAATATATAAAGTTGCGTTTTGCAGTTTGCAATATTCTTTTATTGTTTTATAGCAGCGGTGTATTTGCTCATCAAATACAGGTTTATGATAATCAATAAAACTGGTATCGATAAGTAAATAATATTTTGTGGCAGCAGCATCCGGTTTTAATAAATTCATTTCTTTAAAAATGTTATCAAAACTGGGTATGCCAATAAATTTAATTTCGTTACCGGCCAGGTTGTACAATTTTTTGTAATGCTGGCAACTGATCTCCGAAAAACAGATATAATAATCAGGCTTCAACCATTTATACTTTTTTTTATTTATGGCCTCCTCCGGAAATTTGGAATAAAATGATATTAACAGCCTGGCATATTGGCCTAACCTGCTAATATTTTTTAATTTTAAAGAAGAAAAATAAAACCGTGCTGTATTAAAGTGTTTTTTTAACAAGGGTAAACTAATAGCAGCATCTCTTTTAACTTTTGGTAAAATAGACATAAAATCTTCGGTAGTAAAGCCATGCTGCATACCATAAAAGGTAATATTTTTTTCTTTTGCCGCCGCAATTAAAGATATGGAAAGTAATACCTCAGTTGCCCCCACTATAAAATCTGGATTGTGTTTTTGCAGCAATTCATAAGGGCTTTTGTAATCGAACCAGTAAATTATTTCAAACGGCGACATATTTATTTGCCTTTCGTCTCTTGTTCTAAAATACAAATGCACAAATTCAATATCCTGTTGCAAACTGATAAAGGGTTGTAATAATTCCAGCCTTCTATCCATTTCAAACCAAACCAATATTGCTTTTTTCTTTTTTATCATTCGCTTAAGGGCTGTCCTTTTTTATAATTATTAATTGCCGGTTTATTCAGCAGGGTTTCGTAAAACCTCGGGTGCATACCATCGCCTGGGCGTATTACCCGTATATTTTCGGCTGTAAATTTTTCGCCTTTGCTGATATCTTTTACCGCATATACCGACCGTTTAAACAACAAGCTTTTCTTTTCGCTTTCCTGTACACCGTATTGTATTACGCCTAAAGATTGCCAGGCTCTTTCGGTTTCAATAACCAGCGCTTTTAATTCGTCCGGCTCCAGCGAAAAAGCACTGTCTACCCCACCCTCGGCCCGGCTTAAACAAAAATGTTTTTCAATTACTGTGGCGCCCAGTGTTATTGCAGCAATGGGTACACCAATACCCATAGTATGATCACTTAAGCCCACCTGGCAATTAAATAAACTTTTTAAATGAGGAATGGTTACCAAGTTTGAATTTTGGGCCGAAGCAGGATAATTGCTGGTGCATTTTAAAAGCACCAGATCGTTGCAGCCATTATCTTTTAATACCTGTACCGATTCTGCAAGATCGGATAAACTGCAGGCACCGGTACTCATTATTACAGGCTTACCTGTTTTGGCAATTTTTTTTAATAAAGGGTGATGAATGTTTTCGAACGATGCTATTTTATGTGCCGGGGTATTCAGGTTTTCTAAAAAGTCAACGGCCGTATCATCAAAAGGTGTACTAAAACAAATGATATTATTTTGCTTTGCACATTCAAATAATTGTTGGTGCCATTCCCATGGCGTGTGCGCCTCCTGGTACAGTTCGTATAAATTCCTGTTCTTCCATAAAGAGGTTTCGTCTTTTATATCAAACAATCCGCCACGCTCATTAATTGTAATAGTATCGGCTGTATAAGTTTGTAGCTTTACTGCATCTGCGCCACATTTTGCCGCCATCTCTATAATTTTTACAGCATTATCAACAGATTGGTTATGATTGCCGCTCATTTCAGCAATAATAAAAGGTTTAAAACCTGTACCAATTTTAAAATCAGCTATTTGCATTTACTTTATTTTTTTACGTATAAAACACTTTCGGTTCCGTTAATATTTATATTTTTTTCAAATACAAAATTTGCTTTACGGAATGATTTAATTGATCCTGCATTATCATTTTTAATATAAGCATAAATTATTTTACCGGGATAAAGTTTTAAAAAATAGTCGGATGCCATTTGTAACAGCTGCGTTGCATAACCCTTACCCCTGAATTCATTTGCAAGAGAAATTCCGATTATATCTATTTCTTCCGTTTCTTTTTGAAAGCGTATTTGACCCACCGGCAATTTTTCTTCATTTTCAAATACCAGCAACAGGCAGTTTGTATCATTTATTTTTTTATCAAACCATTTTTTATGCTGCTCAAGGCTAATGGTTTCGGTTTGATAAGACTGCCTTCTAACCTCTGCATCATTAGCCCATTTAAAATACAACATCACATCATCAGCAGCTGCTTTTCTAAAACTTAACATAAATTATTTATTTTGCTATGGATTACCACATCAATAAATTTATTATCAAAAAAACAATGTTCTTTTAATCTTGCTTCTAAAAAAAATCCTGCTTTTTCCACAGCCTTATATAATTGCGGCCTTAAATCAAAAGCATAGGTAAATATTTTATGCAGGCCCAAATCGTTAAAAGCCACCTGCTCTATAAGCGATAAGTAAGTTACCCAGTGCTGCTGAAAAAAATCTTTCTCTAATGCTGTATCAATTATAAAAGATATTTCGGCATACCGGTCCTTCCAGTTAATATGCACCAAACCGCCATAACCGATACATTTACCATTTTGCAGGTAACTGAATAATACCTGGCCAGGTTGCTGCTGATTAAAAAGATCCGCTACTACAGTGTTAAAATATTCTTCCTGGGCAGCCGCTGTAAGTACATTTTGCTGGCGCAGATGGTAAATCTGTTCGTTACGCCATTTCATTATATCAAACTTATCCTGCTGCCGCAAAGGTACCAGTGTGAATCCTTCCCATTCTACTGTTTGTTTTTTTAAACATGTATAATTCATCTTTATACTTTTTTTTGTTCGATGAATTTATTTATTGCTGCCAGCTCAGGATTATCTTTTAGTATTTTTACTATCGCATTACAATCCAGTGCTGCGGCATTATAATTTTCAATTAATTCTGTAAGCAACTGTTTATCTTCCCTGGTATCCAGTGTAATGCGGTAATTACTGTAATCAGCTGCAGCAACATCATGTTTTATAATTACGTTACCGGGTTTGTTTTTCCAGATGTATGGTGTTACATGTTCTTTATCACTATCCTCATTGGCTTTTAAATAAGCCTGCTCTAACAGCTCCATTGAAAAAATTTCATAGTCCATACCCCGTGGATAATGGCGCTGTATAGTATTGGAATAATAGGTTTGTGTATTGTAGTTTTTATACTGCTCTGCCGCTTTTAATATTATTGCCCCATCAATAAGCGGACAATCGGAAGTAACCCTGATGATGGTGGTAACACCGTATTTTTTTGCACAGTGGTAATAACGGCTGAGTACATTATTTTCATCGCCACAAAAACAGTCAATGTTTTGCTTTGCACAAAAATCCACAATAGGTTTTTCTGATCCATTATTAGTGGTGGCTACAATTATTTTAAGCCCTGTTTTTTTCAACCGGTTAATGTGGTGCTGCAAAAAAGAAATACCACCAGCCTCCATAAAAATTTTATTAGGCAGCCTGCTGCTGTTTACCCTTGCTTGTGTTATAATGGCGATCATACAATATTTACTGTTTGCTTTACCTGAAGTAAAATAAGTACAGTAACGATTTTTTTTAAAATTATTTAAGCGCTGGCTAATTTTTCTTTTTTATAAATTTTTCTGTAAGCAGTATAAATAAAGTCCAGCATTTTTTCGTTGTTGGGATAATCAAAATAATACTTCGGCGGATTTTTTAAAATAATTTCAAACTCCTCGGTACTGATGCCTAATTTTTTTGCGATGTATTTTTTGTCGTCTTCAATTTTTTCCGGTTTATATGGTAATGCCTTAAGTTCGTTTAATGCAAGCTCCCGGGTAATTTCGCCATTGCATATTTGAGAAGAAAAGGTGGCCTGGCGGTAATCAATTCCAAATTTTTCGTACAAATAATAGGCCTGTATAAAACTGGTGTATTTAGATTCGTAATGTTTACCGCCGTAATATTTCCAGTCTAATTTATTTTTAAGCAATTCCATTGCTTCTTCTTTTACATAATTTACGTCATTGAGTATGTACACCATTTTTATGCCTTTTACCAGTTTGTAATACATTTCCTTTACAAAAGAAAAGGTGGGGAAATTTTTCAGTTTCACCTTTCCAAATTTATCATGAATGGCATTTAAATATTTTAAATCTTTAGCATTATAATGCCAGCATTTTGGTAAAATACCTTCGGTAACCATGTTACCGCCGCTGATAATATATTTAATGCCGTACTTACCTGCTATTTTGTGTAAAGCGCCAGCTATGCCCACATCGGTGGGTGTTTCAGCCTCGGGTACCGATGCTCTTAAAAAAGAAAGCTGCAAATCTTTAAACTCTTCCCAGTCTAAAACATAACTTTCGTATTCAATACCCAGTTTTCTGGTAATATTTTTAATATTTAAATTAGCTTCTTCCGCATTCCAGCCATTATCCATGTGCACGCCTAAAACCCTCAAGCCGTTTTCCCTGCATATATACGCTACATAGCTGCTGTCGATACCACCACTTATACCTACCACACAATCGTATTCTTTTCCTTTACCATCTTTTTTCATTTTAGCAATTACCTGTGCCAGTTGTGCATCACTTTTTTCGCCCTGGTACAAATATTTTTTTTTCACGTCAAAAAAATTAGTGCAATGATTGCATTGGCCCTTTTCATCAAAATTAATTAACGGATCGGTGGTATCCATTACGCAACGGGTACACTGCTGATATTTTCTCTTCTCCATTTATGCCGGTTGTTTTTTAATTTTTAATATATCAATTCATTTTTTTCGGGGTAATTTATTAAAACACCCCTTTTGGTTCCCTGGTAAACAAACAAACTGCCTGCCGCAAGCCCATTGGCAAAACCTTTGGTATAAACTTCTCTTAAATGATTCATGTTACCAGCCCCACCCAATGCAATTACAGGTATTTTTACCTGCTCCGATATTTTTTTAACCAGATCGGTATCGTAGCCCTGCATGGTGCCATCCCTGTCAATAGATTGAATAATAATTTCGCCTGCACCTTTATCTTCCGCCAGCTGAGCAAATTCCACCGGCGAATAAGGTGTGGCATTAGATCCATTTACCGCCCAGGTTTTTAATTTACCGAAAATATTTTTCTTTACATCTATACACACACAAACAGTTGATGAACCAAAAGTGTCGGATGCCTGGTAAATAAATTCGGGGTTTTCTGTTGCGTAACTGTTAATAATTATTTTTTCGGCCCCCGCATTTATTATTGCTTTAATATCATCTAGCGATCGTATGCCACCTCCAACCGCAAAAGGCATGTTGGCTTCTTCGCCAACATTTTTTACAAAGTCTAAAGAGATAAGTCTTTTTTTTCTACTGGCTTCTATATCTAAAAAAACCAATTCATCCGCATTTAAATCATTAAATATCCTTACGGCATTAATAGGATCGCCAATGTAATGATGATTTTTAAATTTAATGGATTTAACAAGCACTAAATCTTTAAGCAATAAAACCGGTATAATTCTGGGGCGAAACATTTATAATAAGATTTTAAAACTAATAATTGTTTATAAAATTTTTTAACAGCAGCTCCCCATCTTCGTGGCTTTTTTCGGGATGGTACTGCACACCAATTATATTTTCTTTTTCTACCGCCGATACAAAGGGATATTCGTAACCTGTTTCGTGCAATGCATCGGCATTATTATTTAATTTGATGTGGTAGGCATGTACAAAATAAAATTCTGAATTATCGGGTATTCCGTTCATTAACTTACTTTGTTTTTTTATCATCACCTGGTTCCACCCGGTATGGGGTATTTTATATTTAAGTGTATCCTTTACATTAAATTTTACCACCTCTGCATCAAACCATCCCAAGCCCTCTGCATCCCCTTCCTGGCTGTATTTTGCCATTAGCTGCATGCCCAGGCAAATACCAAAAACAGGTATTTTTTTTTGTACCACCGCCTCATTTAATACATCATATAAACCCAGTGTATGTAAATTTTTCATTGCTTTTTGAAAATGACCCACGCCGGGTAATATTATTTTATCTGAGGCCAGTATATCCGACGGACTGGAGGAAATTTTTGTGCCGGAATTTAAACGGTCAAGTTTTTTCTTTACAGATAACAGGTTACCCATACCATAATCAACAATAGTTATTACCTGAGAACTTTTAATTGCTGCATTCATTTTGTAAATCTTTGTAAGGAATACTATTAATTAAAATGCTGATTATTTTTTAATAAAATTTTTTATACTTTCAATTACAAAATGCTGCTCTTCGGTTGTTAAGCCGGGATACATTGGTAAACTTAAACATTGGCTGTAATAATTTTCCGATAAAGGGTAATCTCCTTTTTTATGCCCCTGCTGCTGGTAATAAGGATGTAAATGAACTGGAATATAATGTACCTGGCAAAAAATATTTTGCGTTCTCAAATAATCATATAATTCTTTACGCTGCTCCACCTGTATAATATACAAATGAAAGGCATGGCCTTTATCATAAACAGGTAGCCTAACAGGCAAACCTGCAAATGCGCTTGTGTAAGTATCTGCTATTTCATGCCTGCGTTGCAATCCTTGTGCTGCCCTGCTTAATTGAGAAATACCCAGTGCACACAGCACGTCGGGAATACGGTAATTATAACCGAGTGTCTGCATTTCCATATACCAGCCCCCATGGTTTTCGTGCATTAAAGCCGGATCTTTGGTAATGCCGTGTGTACGTAGCTGCAATAATTTTTTATACAACTCTTCATCATTAGTAGTTATCATTCCACCTTCGCCGCAGGCAATATGTTTTACCGGATGAAAAGAGAAGATGGTTAAATCGGCAAAAGCACCGTTACCGCATTGCTGTTTAGTTCCTTTGCTGTCGGTAAAATATCCTCCGGGTGCATGGCAGGCATCTTCAATTATCCAAAGGCCATGTTCATCTGCCAGTTCTTTAAATGCCTGCAGATCTACTCCCTTTCCTGCAAAATCAACAGGTATTATCCCTTTAAAAAAGCCTTTTGGCTTACTGGCAATTAATACTTTTACTTTATTAATATCCAGCAAAAAAGTATCGGGGTCAATATCTGCAAAAAAAACATTGCCGCCACAATACTTTACACAATTTGCCGAAGCAGCAAAAGTTATGGGTGATGTAATAACATTTGTTTGCTCATTTACATTTAATGCCAAAGCGCACAAATGCAAAGCTGCAGTACCGTTAGCTACCGCTACTGCATATTTACTTCCAATGTAGGTTGCAAAGGCATTTTCAAATTCAGTAATTTTTGGACCCTGTGTCCAGTAATCGCTTTTTAATACTGCTGTTACAGCATCAATATCCTGCTGTGTAAGGGTTTGCTTTCCGTATGGTATGGCTGCAATCATTTTGTATTTTTTTATGCAACAAAATTTTCATCAATATTTTCTACAATTAATTTACGCAGTTGTTCTGCATTAACCCACTCTGTATTTTGGCCCGAACTGTAATTAAATCCTTCGGGTACTTTTACTGCATTAAAATGTGTAAGGTATTTTTGTAAACCCCAGTTGGGTATTTGGGGTAATATCACGTAGTATTTACCAAGATCGTAGGTGGTAAACGAATCGGAGTTGGTAATCATTTCTTCGTGTACCTTTTCGCCGGGGCGTATACCTATTATTTCGTGTTTGCAATTTGGCCCGATGGCTTTTGCCACTTCTGTTATTTTATACGAAGGTATTTTAGGTACAAATAATTCTCCCCCCCAGGCTATTTCCAGTGCATTCATTACCATTTGTACACCATCCTGTAAAGAAATATTAAAACGGGTCATATTAGGGTCGGTAATAGGTATAACTCCAGTTTCTCTTTTCTTTAAAAAAAATGGAATTACCGATCCGTTAGACCCCATTACATTGCCATAACGTACAACTGAAAAAACTACATCCCTGTTGCCTTTAATATTATTAGCTGCTATAAATAATTTATCAGAAGCAAGTTTTGTAGCACCATATAAATTTATTGGAGCACAGGCTTTATCGGTTGATAAGGCCACAACTTTGGTAACATTAGTTTCCAAACATGCCCTTATTACATTTTCTGCTCCGCCAATATTTGTTTTAACACATTCATCAGGATTATACTCTGCAATATGCACATGTTTCATTGCAGCTGCATGTATTACATAATCAATACCTTCCATTGCTCTTTTTAATCTAACATAATCTCTTACGTCGCCTATAAAATACCTTATAGCAGGATATAAAGTATCCGGGTACTCCAAAGCCATATTATATTGTTTTTGCTCATCTCTTGAATAAATAACTAATCTTTTTACTTTAGGCCATTTAGCAAAAATGGTTTTAGTAAACTCTTTTCCAAACGATCCGGTACCGCCTGTTATTAAAAGGCTTTTTCCATTTAAATCCAGCATAGTTTTCAAAATTTAATTTTCAATTATAGCGATCCTTTATAACTTTTTGCTTTTAAAATAAATAATTGCTGTTCTTTTATTTACTCCAAATTAATAATTTTTCGTAACCTATATTAATGTTTCCCAAACTTGCATATTCGTCGGGAGAATAAATAACATATCTTATTTTACGTTTAACCAATACTTCTGCTTTTTGTATTAACGAAGTGAGGTAAGTTGTGTTAACGGTTCCAATAAATTCTAAATCTATCATGTGGTTACTTAAACCTTTTGCAAATTCGCCTGTCAGATAAACTTTTTCCACTTCGCCCAGTTCAGAAATTACGTTTTCAATTATAGTATCTATACCCACATATTTTTTTATGATGCTGTGCAAATCAAAAAAAAGCGGATGTTTTACATTGGCCTTAAAATATTTTTTATTCCCCTGCACATTGCTAATGATCATGCCAACCTGTTCCAGCTTATTTAATTCAATCCGGATAGCATTGGAACTTTCACCAAATTCATCTTCCAGCCCACGCAAATAAGCTTTATTACTGCTGTTTAAAAAAAATTTAAGCAACAGTTTAATACGTGTTTTTGAAGAAATTAGCGCTTCTATCATTAAGAATGAGTAATAAAATTACTCAAAGATAAGGTGGTTTTTACAAAAAAAGAGTTGCAAGATTTACATTTTTAAGAGGGTTTTATATTTCTTATATCGTGTACCACCTGTATAGCAGCTTTTGTTTCTAAAATACGAAATCCTTTTCCGGCAATTATTTCTTCGTAACTTTTTGTATGTAACTCTGTAAAGCCTTCGCTAAATTCAAACTCATCACCATCAATACTTAATGTGCGGCAGGTCCGTTTACCAGCTGCTTTAACATCACCTGGCAAAGCGCCGGCATCAATACTAAGCATCCAGTTAATGTTGGCTTTTTCTAATATAAGATTTCCCTTTGCCCTAGTGGCCGTATGCTGGATAACATTGTTTTCTTTTACGGGCCCAAAAATCCACATGAGCATATCAAAAAAATGTACACCAATATTAGTGGCAATACCTCCACTTTTTTGTATATCACCTTTCCAGCTTGTGTGATACCAGTTGCCCCGGGAAGTAATGTATTGTAAATTGATATTGTATTTTTTATCTGCAGGTGCACCATCAATTTTTTGTTTTAAAGCAATAATTGCAGGATGCAGGCGCAATTGTAAAATAGTATAA
>JAYVGA010000004.1:0-7030 GCA_043772635.1 Chitinophagaceae bacterium | reverse complement strand
GTCTAAAGCTCCCCTTTCCTCTTTGCCCCGATAGCTATCGGGGTGGAAAGAGGGGTTGGGGTGAGGTCTGATTACGAATTATTAAAACAGGAAAAATGATTATAGACGGATTTAACAGGGTACATAATTATCTGCGCATTTCCCTTACGGATAATTGCAACCTGCGCTGTTCTTATTGTATGCCCGAAGAAGATTACGAATTTACTCCTGCCGGCAGGCTGATGCAGCCCGGTGAAATAGAAGACATCGCAAAAATATTTGTAGCACAGGGAGTAAATAAAATACGCCTTACCGGCGGTGAACCATTGATAAGAAAAGATGCTGCGGATATTATTATGCGCTTATCAAAATTACCCATCAATCTTACTATAACTACCAACGGAACAAGGCTGCATGAATTTGCAGATGTTTTGGAAAATGCAGGCGTAAAATCTTTGAATATAAGCCTGGATACTTTGAACAAAGAAAAGTTCAATTTAATGACAAGGCGAAATCAATTTGAAAGAGTATATGAAAATATACAACTGATGATTAAAAAAGGATTTCATGTAAAAGTGAATATGGTAGTGATAAAAAATTTAAATCATGAGGAGATCATTGATTTTGTACAATGGACAAAAAATGAACCCGTGCATGTGAGGTTTATAGAGTTTATGCCATTTACCGGCAACAAATGGGAAAATGAAAAAGTATTTACACTACAGGAAATAATAGATACGGTAAGTAATAACTTTGATATTCTTCCTTTAGAAAAAGAAAAACATGAAACGGCAAAAAAGTATATTATCCCCGGCCACCAGGGAACTTTTGCAGTTATCAGCACCATGAGTGCTCCCTTCTGCAGCGATTGTAACCGCATGCGGCTAACGGCAGATGGCAAAATGAAGAACTGTCTTTTTTCGCAATCAGAAACAGACCTGCTCACTCCTTTCAGAAATAAGGAAGATATTCTTCCGCTTATTTATAAAAGTATTTTGGATAAGAAAAAAGCGCTGGGCGGGCAGTTTACCACAGATACAGAACATATAGATACCAGCAAAATTAATAACCGGAGTATGATTAGCATTGGAGGGTAAGAAGCTCCCAAACCCCCTGAAGGGGGCTTTGAAGACTATTCTGTTTAAATTATAAAATTAAAAAACTGCTTTGGGATAGTATCAATTAGTAAGGTGTTTAATTGCCACGCCCTTCAGGGCCTGGATGAAAATCAGAAATAAGCAACTGGGCTTTAGCCCAAATAATAGTTTGGCTAAAGCCAATAAAACTAATAATTATTCTTCATCCACGCCCTTGAGGGCATGGCAATTGAAAGGTGGCAATTGAAAGGGCGTGGCAATTGAAATAGCAGTGCTTAACTAAATGGCTTGACCTAAAGTGGGTTTTAAAAAATATTCTATTTAAAAAAAATTAGGGGTAAGACCATGATTTCAGTTATTGAAGCAAAAAATATGATTGCCGAAAATGTGAAAACTTTTTCACCTGCATGTTTACGATTACAACTTTCTGCAGGTTTAATATTAGCAAAAGATATTTATGCACCGGTAAATATTCCTGCATTTCCACAATCAGGTATGGATGGATATGCTTTAGCATTCAGCAGCATAACAAAACAAATTAAAATAGAAGGAGAACAGGCAGCAGGAAACCATCTTAAAATAACCATAAAACCCGGAACAGCAGTACGCATTTTTACCGGAGCTGTTGTACCTGAAGGTGCAGACACCGTAGTGATGCAGGAAAAAACTAAAGTGGCAGATGGATATTTGCTGATAGAAGATGATAAATTAAAAACCGGTGATAATGTTCGTCTTCCGGGTACTGAAATAGCAAAAGATGCATTGGCGCTTACTGCAGGCACAAGACTAACACCCGCTGCCATTGGTTTTTTAGCAGGTATGGGCATTGCAGAAGTTGATGTTATTCCAAATGCAAGAGTAAGTATAATTGTTACCGGAAATGAATTGCAAAATCCCGGAACCGCTGCTGAATATGGTAAAGTATACGAATCCAATTCATTTGCCTTGCTGGCAGCGTTAAAACAAATACATATTACTGATGTGGCTGTTTATACATCGGAAGATGATATTAATGCACTAACAAAAGTATTAAGTGAAGCATTATTAAAAACAGATATTGTTTTAATGACAGGTGGAGTAAGTGTAGGTGATTATGATTTTACGGTAAAGGCATCAGAAAATTGCGGCGTACAAAAAATATTTCATAAGATTAAACAAAAGCCAGGTAAGCCCATCTTCTTTGGTAAAAAAGAAAATGTTTTATTTTTTGGTTTGCCCGGCAATCCTGCATCGGTGCTTACCTGCTTTTACCAATATGTTTTACCGGCATTGGAAAAACTAACCACACAAAAATTACTATTAGAAACCAAACGATTCCCCCTTTTTTCTTTGTACAAAAAACCTGCGGGCATTACCCATTTTTTAAAAGGAATATGTGATGGAACGCATGTGCATTTACCCCAGGACCAGGAATCGTACAAATTAAATTCATTTGCAACAGCCAATTGCCTGGTTATGATTCCTGAAACAATTACTGAAGCAGCAGCCGGAGAAAATGTTGAAATTCATTTATTACCTTAATTATTTTTATGCCGGCAGAGTTGATGGTTTTATTTTATTGTTTATTATTTGCTGTGGCGTTTTTATACGCTTCCGTTGGGCATGGTGGTGCCAGCGGTTACCTGGCTTTAGGCGCTATTTTTGAAATGGCAAAAGAAGTAATGCGGCCCACAGCTTTGCTGTTAAATTTATTTGTTTCGCTCACAGGGTTCATCCAGTTTTACCGGGCAAAACATTTTGTGTTTAAAATATTCTGGCCGCTTGCACTGGCATCCGTTCCCATGGCCTTTATTGGCGGAACAATTAATGTTAATCCCGGTACATACAAAATAATGTTGGGTATTTTACTGCTGGTTCCTATTATTCGTTTTTTATTTTTCCCTAATATTACCGTAGACCAAATCCGCAAAAGTAATCTCCTGTTGTCGCTGTTGCTTGGTGGCATCATTGGATTTATTTCTGGCATTATTGGAATTGGCGGCGGTATTATTCTTTCGCCTGTGCTGCTGTTATTAAAATGGACCGATCAAAAACAAACAGCAGCTATCAGCGCATTGTTTATTTTTGTAAATTCAATGTCGGGCTTATTGGGGCAACTTACAAAAGGAATACATTTTAATACAAACATGATTTCTTATGTATGCGTAGCATTTGCCGGTGGATTTTTGGGTGCTTATTTTGGAGCAATGAAATTTAACCAGAATGTACTGAAGATCTTGCTGGCACTGGTATTGCTAATGGCATCTTATAAATTAATTTTTACAGCCGCCTGAAAATAAAAATGAAAACAATGATGAACATCATGGTATTTGGACAACTGCAGGACATCACCAACTCTTCTATGGTTTCTATTGAAGCTGTTAAGGATACTGAATTACTCTTACAACAATTGTATGCTGGTTTTCCATTATTAAAAGAAAAAAAATTTCTAATTGCAATCAATCAAAAAATCATCACTCAAAAAACCGAAATGGGTGAACAGGCAACCATTGCTTTGCTGCCACCTTTTTCCGGAGGATAAAATGAGAAGTTTGCACGAACGATATGAGCGGCAGCTAACCCTGAAAGGTTTTGGAGAAGCTGCACAAAATAAATTGCTGCAGGCAAAAGTGCTGGTAATTGGTGCAGGTGGCCTGGGCTGCCCGGTGCTGCAATACCTCACTGCAGCAGGTACAGGATGTATTGGTATTGTTGATGATGATGTGGTTTCAATGTCAAATCTTCACCGCCAGGTGTTGTATGATATAAATGATATTGGCAAACCCAAAGTAAATATTGCCCTTGCAAAACTTAGTTTGATGAATTCCGACACTGAATTGAAACCTTATAAAATTTACCTCGATAAAAATAATTGCCTGGAAATAATTAACCTATACGATATCATTGTTGATTGCACAGATAATTTTGCATCACGCTATATGATTAATGATGCCTGTGTGCTTAAAGAGAAGCCATTGGTTTATGCTGCGGTATCAAGATTTGAAGGGCAGGTGGCTGTTTTTAATTTTAGTAAAGATGGGGAAAAACAAACAGGCAATTACCGTGATTTATTTCCAGAGCAACCGGAGCCAGGAGAAGTGATGAACTGTGCAGAGTCTGGTGTGTTGGGAGTGCTTCCCGGAATTATAGGAAGCATGCAGGCTAATGAAGTGATAAAATTAATTACCGGAATTGGAGAGCCTTTGACAGATCAATTATTAACCTACAGTGCATTAGATAACCGGGTTACAGTTTTTAATTATGAAAGAAATGTTTCATCAGCAACAGTAATAGCCCGCAATGAAAATGATTTTTTAAAAATGAATTATGAAATGGAATGCTTAACTCAAGACAATCGCTTTTTAATTGATGCAGAAAAAATGGATGAGCTTCTTTTAAAAACTGACACTATAATAATTGATGTGAGGGAGCCTGATGAATTACCTTTGGTAACAGAATTTGAACATACAAAGATTCCATTGACACAATTAAAAAATAAGATGAATGAACTGCCAGAAAAAAATATCATTTTCTTTTGTCAGTCGGGCATAAGAAGTTTGCAGGCTGCAGCCATGGCATCTGCCTACTTTGGAGAAAATAAAGAATGCTATAGTTTAGAAGGCGGTATTGTTGCATGGAAAAAAGGGCACGAAAAACAATTAACATGAAAGAGAAAAAGCCAAAAAATATTTTTGTTCCCGGAGCCATAAACCCGGCTTTTATTGGAGAAAGCATTGCAACGCATCAAACCAAAACCAACATTGGTGGCCACAGTATTTTTTTGGGACAGGTAAGAGCAGATGCAATAGATGGTAAAACTGTTGCAGCTATTGAGTACACTGCTTATGAAGAAATGGCTTTGGAACAAATGAGTAAAATAAGAGAAGAAATTTTTGAAAAATATCCGTTGGTATGCATGCATGTGTATCATAGTTTGGGTAAAGTGAATGCAGGAGAAATTTGTCTTTTTGTTTTTACCTCTTCAGCTCATAGAAAAGTAGCCATTGATGCCTGCGAAGAAACGGTAGAAAAAATTAAAGCAGAACTGCCGGTATGGGGAAAAGAATTTTTTGCAGATGAAACCGGATCGGCTGATAAAAATTATCAATGGAAAGAAAACAAAACTTAATAATGAAATTTAAAACTAACTACTCTAAAGAGCCTTTAGGGCAATGTTATTTAGTTAAGGGTTTAAATTGCCACGCCCTTCAGGGCGTGGATGAAAATAGAAATAAGAAACTGGGCTTTAGCCCAAAATGGTTTGGCTAAAGCCTATAAAACTAATAATTATTCTTAATCCCCGCCCTGAAGGGCGTGGCAATTGAAATGGTAGCGCTTAACTAAATAACATTGCCCTAAATCATCTGAAAGAAGAGTGAAAATTATAACAGTTGAAATAATTTATTAAAACAACAACTCCGAAAAACGGAGACTAAAATTCCCTTTAGGGGGCATGGGGGCTTCTTCTTATTATGGTAAACATCACACATAAATCAAATACACTGCGGCAGGCCATTGCTATAGCAATTGTTGTGGTTTCAAAAACAGAAACAATTGAAGCGGCCAACCAAGGCAAAGTTCCCAAAGGAGATATTTTTGAATTTTCCAGAGCTGCTGGTTTACTGGCTATAAAAAAAACAAGTGATGTAATTCCGGATTGTCATCCACTGCCCATAGAATTTGCTGCATTCACTTACGAAACAGCAGGGCTGGAAATACACATCAGTGTAGAAGTACATACCATTTACAAAACGGGCGTAGAAGTAGAAGCCATGCATGGCGCATCTGTTGCGGCACTTACTATTTATGATATGCTTAAGCCTATTGATAAAGGCGTTTATATTTCAACAATAAAATTAGCTTCAAAAAAAGGCGGCAAAACAGATTTCAGGGATCAACAAATTACCGGGTTAAAAGCTGCAGTAATTGTTTGCTCCGACAGTATTTCTAAAAAAGAAAAAGAAGATACCGCCGGGTTAAAAGTGGTAGAGAAATTAAAGAGCAATAATATTGAGGTGATTGATCACACCACCATACCCGACGATGTTGAACTGATTCAGCAGCAGGCAAAAAAATATTCAACCACAGATTGTAACCTGCTTATTTTTGTAGGCGGCACCGGCCTTTCGCCAAGAGATGTAACGCCTGATGCCATCAAGCCTTTACTCACCCGTGAAATACCCGGCATAATGGAAACCGCAAGAAATTATGGCCAGCAACGAATGCCCTACGCCATGTTATCAAGAGGTGTAGCCGGCTTTATAAACAAAACATTAGTGCTTACACTACCGGGTTCTCCAAAAGGTGCTGCAGAAACTATTGATGCACTTTTTCCCTATATTCTGCATGTGTTTAAAATTGCAGAAGGAATGCGGCACGACTGAATGTAAAATAAAAATACTGCCTGTAAGTAAAGCACATTCATTTATTGTTATGCAATAATTACTGTGTGTAAAATTTCCCATTTAAAAAATTCTCCTGGCCTGTTACATCAGTTCTCCTTAGTTGCTTATTAAAGCCGGTATATATTTAAATGGCAATCCGGGTTATGCATTACCTGGCTTAAAGTATTGCATTTGTTAGCTGTAACGCATTGAATAATTTTCTCTCATAACCAATTTCAGGTTATTAACCTTGTACAGTTTATAAAATACAGACATACATTCTGTACTTTTTATAATATAATAAATTTTAATCTTTTGCCGGTTCACATATGGCAAATGTAATTTCAGATAAAGTTTTTCTGCATACTAAAAAGGTTAAGGATGTTTGTTGTGATGTTTTTTAACTATTTAAAATTTATTATTTATGAACACAACAACAACAACAACGGCTGTATTTACTAATGCAATCACTGTAACAGAGCTGAGCAAACTTTTTAAAGTTGCATTTGAAGATATTGCCGATATACTCAGCCGGCCATCATGCATTTCCTGTTCTCTTACAAAACAATAATAAAAGGAACGGAATTTTAT
>JAYVGA010000003.1:0-2289 GCA_043772635.1 Chitinophagaceae bacterium | reverse complement strand
TGAAAGACAAAATATTTGAACCGTTTTACCGGTTAAAGGAAACGCAGAATAAAACAGGTAATGGTATAGGTCTGGCACTTAGCAGGTCGCTGGCAGATTTGCACAAGGGAAGTATCTGTCTTAAGGAAAATGCCAGTGCAATGAATGTGTTTGTACTTACCCTGCCGCTGCATCAAAAAATAAATGATAACCATTAAAATAATCATAATAAAATAACATCCAGCACACAAAATAAAAATAAATGAAACCT
The DNA here is from genome assembly GCA_043772635.1 of Chitinophagaceae bacterium. Classification (GTDB taxonomy): domain Bacteria; phylum Bacteroidota; class Bacteroidia; order Chitinophagales; family Chitinophagaceae; genus Ferruginibacter. The sequence goes on along the minus strand of JAYVGA010000003.1, from coordinate 2,039 downwards.
GTTTTACTCATAGTAGATGATAACGAAGAAATACTGGATTTTTTAGAAGACGACCTGAATGAAAAATACACAGTATTTAAAGCTTTTGATGGCCAGCAGGCACTGAACATATTGCTGGAGGAAAACATACAATTGGTTATAAGTGATGTAATGATGCCGGTGATAGATGGATTTGAATTGTGCAGGCGCATTAAATCAAACCTGGAAATGAGCCATATCCCCATTATTTTACTCACTGCAAAAAACACACTGCAATCTAAAATAGATGGCCTGGAAATGGGAGCAGATGCCTATATAGACAAACCCTTTTCACCAGAGCACCTGCAGGTGCAGATAGCAAACCTGCTGATGAACCGGAATAAAATAAAAGCCTATTATGCCAACACGCCACTGGTGCATATAAATTCTATGGCGCACACCAAAGCAGACGAACATTTTTTAGAAGAATTAAATGATGTGGTGCATGCACATATAGAAGATACCCTGCTGGATGTGGAGCAACTGGCCAGGTTGATGAATGTGAGCAGGCCTACCCTGTACAGGAAATTAAAAGCCATATCAGATTTAAGTCCCAATGAAATTATTAATATTACCCGGTTAAAAAAAGCAGCAGTTCTTTTTACAGAAGGCATTTATAATATTAATGAAATAGCAGAAAAAGTGGGCTACACTTCAGCCACAGCTTTTGGAAGAAATTTTCAAAAACAATTTGGCATGACGGCATCAGAATTTATGAAAAGAAAAGAAGGGGCGGGATAGTAAAACACGTGGAGGTTAGAGACATAAATATATACATCTTTGCCCCCTGCACTTCAAAGGAAGCTCATTTCTATATCCATTTAAAAGTTTCTATTTATCTAAGCCTGGATGAATTAGTTAAATCATCTTTCAACTCAAGCTTACTATTTTGATAAGAAAACTCTGTTTCTTTGGGAACAACAGATGATAAATTGAATCTACCATAGGTAAATATATTTTCTCCATTCCTTTAACAGAATGTAATAGTATCTGCAGGGTTTTCCTGAAAATGCACACCCTTTATAAATTTAAAAAAAATGGCAGCATAACAATGCTGTCATTTCTTTTTTTTTTAATAAGTGAAATTTTTTGTGAACTATTTTTTATTTTTTCTTTTACAGGCATATGTCTCCCAAAGATTATACAGTTTTTATTTTTTAGGCCGCTTGTTTGAGTATAGCCTGCCGCCGGTTGGTAATGATGGATGCATTGGCGGTCATCATACCAAAAAATATCCAGTACTTTTCGGTTATTCCATTTCGGGCATTTACTTTTTGTAACAAGTAGTGATTTTTTTCATTGCCAAAGCTTCCTTCCCGCCTTGTGCCTCTTTCTTTATTTAAAACAGCCCTCATGGTTTTATTTTGTTCTGCATGCGCTGCTTTTTGTTTACCCTTGGGCTCAAAGTTGGTTACAATTTTTTTAGAAGTACAATACTTTCTGTTTTTATTGGTGGCATATATTTTATCTGCACTGTGGTGGGTGCATTTGCCAAACAATTACTGGTGCAATCCAATACAACTTTCTAATCTGGTGCCTTCATTAAATGCATCGTAACTAAAGTGCTCTATATAGCTGATGCCGTCTATCTGCAGCTTATTTACTTTTGCACCAAACTCAACTGCTTTGGTTTCTTTGCCTCTTACAATAGGGCGTATGTAAGGCTTGCTCAGCGATACTATTCTGTCTTTTATTTGTTCCACATGTCCGTACACTTTGCTGTGTTGTTGCCCATACACTTCAGTAATGGTAAGTATTTGGGATTTTTGTTTTAAGGATAATACTACTTCTTTTTGTGTTACTATCTGGTGGTGAAGATGGAGCAGGCGCAATAAAAATTTCAACAATTTTTTGATCAGCTTCTTCTCTGCTTTTTTAGTTTTTTTCTTTGTTTTTTGATAGGCTAAAAACTCTTTTTTTCTGTCTTCATAATTACACCTGCTGATGCGTTGCTTCAATTGTTTTTTGATGGCATTGTAACTCAAATATGTTTTATTACAACAATCCCAAAGCAATTTTAC
>JAYVGA010000002.1:0-3256 GCA_043772635.1 Chitinophagaceae bacterium | reverse complement strand
TGGGTTATTTAGTATTAAAACCGTCTTTTTCTAAAGACGGTTTTTTATTTTACTTAAAGCTGTTTAAAAATCGTTTTATTTTTTAATATTTATTTTTTTTCCCAGATGGGCAGATTGATCTGCGAATCTGCGGTAATTATTTTTATATAATTCCAGAGGCTAACATTTTAAATGTGAATTTAAACAGGTTCTTACCGAACTTTATATTTCTAAAAAAGGATGTATTGAAACCAACAACAAAAGCTCATTGGGCATTACTGGGTACCAATTTTTTTTTCGCCATAAACTTTACTGCAATAAAATTTATCGTAAACGGGGGCTTTGCAAAACCATTTGCCATTAATATTATCAGGGTGGCGGTAACAGCGGTTTTATTATGGGTACTGTTTATTTTTAAACCTGCAAAATCGGTAATTGCAAAAAAAGATATGGGAAGGTTTGCCCTGTGTGCCTTAACCGGTGTGGCCATTAACCAGTTATTGTTTGTAAAAGGTTTGTCACTTACTTTTTCTATTCATGCCTCGCTGCTTATGCTTACCACACCTATTTTAATTACCATTATAGCCGCATGGATTTTAAAAGAAAAAATAAATAATTTAAAAATTACAGGGCTGCTGCTGGGTATAACCGGGGCGGTAATACTAATAACGGCAAAAGAAAATTCCGGTAATGCCAGCCAGGCAGTTTGGGGCGATCTGTTGATTATACTTAACGCCATAGCCTACACTATTTATTTTATACTGGTAAAACCATTAATGAAAACCTATAACCCGGTAACCATTATCCGTATTATTTTTACGATAGGATTTTTTATGATGCTCCCGTTTTGCTGGCAGGAATTTAAAGAAGTTTCGTGGCAGCAGTTTACGCCACAGGCGTGGATAGGCATGGGGTTAATTGTATTTACCGGAACGTTTTTGGCTTACCTGTTTAATGTATATGGCATACAGGTATTGGGTGCATCTGTGGCGGGTGCATATATTTATTCCCAACCTTTTTTTGCGGCGGCTATTGCCATTATTTTTTTGGGAGAAAAAATTACAGGAACAAAATTATTGGCGGCCGCCTGCATTTTTATAGGCGTATATCTTAGCAATAAAAAGGCAAAACATTTGTAATATCAAATGGAATTTCATTTCAAGCTCCCGCTATCTAGCCGGATATGTTGGCTTTGCAAAATGCCGCCTGTGTCGTAGTATTTCGGTATAGATTCCAGGGAACAGAAAAATTTGTTTTTATTTATACCGTGCTTTATCCCAATGTTTATTTAATTTTTATAAAAGTTTGGGATATTCAAATAACAAAAATTTCTTTTCCGCTTTTGCAAATTGTTTCCATCCTGCAGAAGGCAGTGCTACTCCAAATATGCCACAGGTGGGCATGTTATCTATCTTCATATCCAGGCCAAGGCTGTTTACAAAATCTGTTATACCGGGGTTGTGAGAAAAGATGGCGGCTGTTTCATATGCATCATCAATACTGCTTACAACTTTATAAAAAGTTTGTACCGATGCATGATATAATTCATCCACTACAATTATATTTTCTTCCTTCTTTTTATATTCACTGCAAAAAATTTTGCAGGTTTTAAGGGCACGTTTGGCAGGGCTGCTTATAAAAACATCCATTCTTATTTTTTTATCCAACAGCCGCTGAGCCATTAGCGGTGCATCTTTTTTACCGCGGTCATTCAGCGGTCTTTCAAAATCGGGAAGGGTAAAGTCTCCCCAGCTGCTCTTGGCATGCCTTATAATATAAAGCGATTTCATATCATTAAATTTTATTTATTACTAATGCATTAAGCACATATGTAAAATTAAGTTGCTTTTACATTTTTGATTAATAAAAAAGTAGATTTTATCCAGCCATCAATTAAGTACTTAAACAAATTTTATTTTACCTATTTTGTACATCTAAACATTTTAATTATGAAACATTTCTTACTGGCTGTTTTAACTTTATGTACCGCAATGATATTTTCCTATTGTTCTTCTTCTAAAAAGGCCGCCGCTGCAAAAGCCATTCCTGCCCTTACTTACCAGGCCAATGTGCAGCAACTGGTAACCGAAAAATGCAGCCCCTGCCATATCCCTGCCAAAGGAGGTAATAAATTAGCCTTTGATAATTTTGATACTGTAAAAGTACATATAGATGCCATTATTTCCCGTATAGAACGCAATCCCGGCGAAAGAGGGTTTATGCCTTTTAAAAGAGATAAATTATCTGATAGTGCCATTAATGTTTTTAAACAATGGAAGGCAGATGGGTTGGGGGCAAAATAAATAAGCATTATTTTTTTGTTGTCGATGATCATTCAATGTCGTTGACTCAATGCTCAACAAAAAAATTTCAATGAAAATGCACCTGCCTTTTATAATTGAAAATTGAGCATTGAAAATTGACTATTGAACATTTGTTCTTAAGTAAACGACATTGAATAGTAATTAGTCATTTGGTCAATGAGTCAAAAGTCATTCAATACTCAATAAATAAGTTGTAATGAATATGCCCCTTCTTTTTCTTGATTACAAAACCTCTGTAAAAATGTAGGGTAAGCTACTTAAAGTTGATTATTAGATATTAGTTCTTAAGCAAAAGATTTTGATTGACCCCTTACGAACACTTGGGCAGGATAATAAATATTGAGCAGACCCAATGACCTATTGACTCATTGACCTAATGACCATTGACCAACATGACCCTGTGCTTTAAAATAAATTCAAAAAAATATGCCCGCCAATTCCTTTTTATTATATGGTGCCAATGGCTATACAGGCCGGCTGATAGCCCGCTACGCAGCACAATATAATTTGCAACCTGTACTTGCCGGCAGAAGCAGCGCACCGCTTGAAGCAATGGCAAAAGACCTAAACCTTTCTTACCGTGTAATTGATCTTGATGATGAGCAAACACTTACTGCTGTTTTAAAAGAAGTAAAACTGGTGTTGCATGCAGCAGGGCCATTTGAATATACCGCCAAACAAATGGCAGATGCCTGCTTTAAAACCGGCACTCATTACCTGGATATTAATGGAGACATTGCAGTGTTTGAAATGCTTAAAAAATACAACCAGCAAGCCATTGATGCGGGTATAATGATAATGCCCGGTGTAGGATTTGATGTAGTGCCTACAGACTGTATTGCACTGCAGCTAAAAAATAAACTACCCGATGCGGTAAAACTTGAGTTGGCTTTTGCCACATTGGGAGGCAGTCTTTCTCATGGCACGGCTACCACTATTGCCTCTAAAATGGG
>JAYVGA010000001.1:0-3486 GCA_043772635.1 Chitinophagaceae bacterium | reverse complement strand
TTTGAAACTGGCATTACCAGCTTTGACATAGCAAACAATAAAATTGTTTTTTCAAAAACCCAGGTTACAAATCCTTCAGAATTATTTATTGCAGATGCCCTTTTAAAAAATGAAAAAAAGATAAGTGATTTTAATGGCTGGGTGCTTACCAAAAAACTATCCCTGCCGGAGAAAAAAATATTCACCAACGATAAAGGAATGCCCATTGAATATTGGGTGATGAAGCCAACCAGCTATGAACAGGGAAAAACTTATCCGCTGCTGCTGGAAATGCATGGCGGACCTTCGGCTATGTGGGGACCGGGCGAAGCAAGTATGTGGCATGAGTTTCAATATTTCTGCAGCAAAGGTTATGGAGTTGTTTACAGCAACCCAAGAGGCTCGGGCGGTTATGGATTGGATTTTTTAAGGGCTAACATAAACGATTGGGGTGCTGGCCCTGCAAGCGATGTGCTTACTGCTTTGGATAAAACCGTTGCCGAAGGATGGGCTGATACAGGCAGGTTGCTCATAACAGGAGGTTCCTATGCAGGTTATCTTGCAGCCTGGATCATCAGTCATGATAAACGTTTTAAAGCCGCATGTGCCCAGCGTGGTGTATATGATCTTTCCACTTTTTTTGGAGAAGGCAATGCGTGGCGGCTTGTTCCAAATTATTTTGGTGGCTATCCCTGGGAACCAAAAGTTAAAGAAATTCTTGTACGGGAATCGCCCATAACTTATGTGCAAAATATTACCACACCCTTTATTATTTTTCATGGCGCCAATGACCGGCGCACGGGTTTTGTGCAGGGAGAAATGATGTTTCGCAGTCTTAAATATTTAGGGCGCCCGGTAGAGTATGTGGTTCATCCGGGTGCTACGCATGAAATTACCCGCACTGGCGATAACCGGCAAAGGCTGGATCAAATGTTACGTACATATGAATTCTTTGAAAGATGGTTGAATAAAAAATAAAAGAACCCTGGTTTCAGTTATTCTTAAAAGTAATTATCAAACTACATAATATTTAATTGTATAAATTTTATGTAGAAGCTGTTTGAGTTATTTTTTTTGACCGTCCCGATAATTTCGGGGATACCAGCTTTAGTTTTTCATGGCATAATCCCTATCTGCTTGACGCAGTCAGGCAAGGTTGCGCCTGCCCCTATGCTTGCGTAGGGGTCACAATCCCTGTCTGCCGGCGCAGCCAGGCAGGCCTTCACCGGCATACATAATGGCAACAGTTTAGACCATATAATAAAATTCAGGCAACCTACTCAAACAGCTTCTTATTCTTGCACTTAATTTTCAGGCATTAAGATTGTAATGATAATGTTTATGATTTAATGATTGCAACCCGGAGGTTAGATTACAGTAAATTAGGAGAGCTGGTAAAGCATACATTAAGTTTCATTAAGAATATATAATGCCTGCTAACTTAACATGAGCCAACTACGGATGCAGCTTGTGCTGCAACTGTTTGAAAATTGACTTCTTATATTGCTACAACAAAATAATAATGATAATGAAAAATATTAACCAAAATGCGCCGGTGAAGTGCAGTAAGACAATTGTAATAAATGCATCAGCTACAAACGTATGGGAAGTTATCACTAACATAAACAACTGGGCACTCTGGCAAACTGAAATAAGCAAGCCAAAACTTAATGGGCAATTAGAACCCCACTCTACATTTGACTGGAAAACAGGAGGGGCAAAAATACATTCAACCCTTCACACCGTTGAGCCTTTCAGCAAGTTTGGCTGGACGGGAAAAGCTTTTGGCATTACAGCCATTCATAATTGGGCATTAACCGATACAAAGAGACAAACAGAGGTTTCAGTAGAAGAAAGTATGGAAGGAGTGCTTGCCCGTCTTTTTAAAAAACCGTTCAATAAAAAGTTAGAAAAAGGGATGCTGCACTGGCTGGAATTTTTAAAAGTGGAGTGCGAAAAATGAGTGCTGGCAATAAAAAGTGCAGTAAGTGAACAATAGCCCTGAATTAATATTTTTATAACCAAGGTAAAGAGGATATTAAATAAAAATACAGTTCAGCTATACATAGATGAATTTATTACGGGTAATCATACATACAAAAAGTGTGACTCAGCAGTGTCTCAGCCAACTCAAAATTGCAGCAACCAAAATTTTTCCTGGCTTTGCAAGGCGAAAAATAAATTAAAAAATATTATAAAAATAAGCCCCGTTAGAGCGGGGCTTCTTAATGTTATTTTTTTTATGGTTATCTCCAAACCATTTCATCTAAACTTACATAATGCCTGTTATTGCTATTATTTTTCCAGATATTATACCGGGCAGGATAATATTTATTAAGGGGAGAAAAATGACCAGGCTGCCTGAAAGCTTTGTGTATAGTGCTTCCACCTTGTAAAGTAGCTAATGTAATCATTGGTTCTTCAAAAGTAACCTGGCCATCATAACTGCCATAAATAAAAGTATGGGTAAATGTACCTCCGTTTAATTCGGGTGCCAGAAGATCTACCCAATGTGCACCCATTTGTGGCACACCACCGGGAGTATGAAGGTACAATGGCGGCATATATCCTGCAGGAGGATTGGCATCAAACCTTGCCGGAGCAACGGGGTAAGGAGGGATGGCTAACCGGCTGGCCACAGATGTTTTGTAAAAATGAAAATCAAAATGAGGGATGTCATAAACATGATTTGGCTCGTGGCCATGTACGTTCCAGTTAAGCATTACATGATCAAAAGCAGTAAGTTGTTTTGCTTTTTGATGAAGGGGTAAAATAAATGTGCTGGCTGCAAAGTCTTCAGGATTTGGTGGGAGACCTTCTAAAGCTCTATTGGTCATTTCTACACCTATTGCCCGGGCTTTTCCATCATGAGACATGTTGAACCATGAGCGTGCATGACCATTACCCATTTGTACTACAGGCCCGTAAAAAGTATTACAGTTTGTTGCAGAATTGTTTTGTAAACTGTTCCCGGTTATACCTGTTCCACTTCCCTCGCCAGGCATAATAATAGTGGATGCGCTGCTAAGCGTAAGTTCATCCTGGGGTGATGAAATGTTGTTAGCTTCTTTTTTGCTGCAGGAAGACAGGAGCATCAACATTGATAAAACAATGATAACATAGCTGGCTCTGTAAATTGCTGCCGCATTGATAATTTTCTTCATAATAACTATTTTTAATTTTTTATAAAGATGGATAGATGTTGTATTGCAGAAAGAGTAAAAGGGTGTTGGTTTTTTGCATAGCCAGGTTCGTTACGGCAATGGATAATGCTGAAATAAATATTTTTAAATGGGTGGTTTTTGTATAATGTTTTCAAAATAATAATTGTATAAAGCCTATGCAGGTAAAAACTTTTGTGGCAGTAAAGAGAGGAGAAGTAAAGGATAATAAAATGACTATCCAGGGTTATTTAAGGGATATTAAAATTTCTTTAAGAAGGAGGGGAAGAAAGGCTAAAGCCATAATTTAAATGCTAAGATAAAATACGGTTTATAAAAATGCAAG